>JAYTBD010000625.1:0-8771 GCA_043737155.1 Fimbriiglobus sp.
GGTCCGTAAATGTGCAGCGTCTTATCGCGGTCGATGTTCGCTCGCATGATCCGGTCGAGGCCGATGAAATGATCGACGTGGTGGTGCGTGACGAACACCGCTTCCAAATCGCCTAGTTGTTGAAGCGTCAACTGGCAATTGTCGCCGCCGTCGAAAAGGACGGCGTTATCGCCCCCCGGATAATCGACGTACAGCACCGGATCGCCGGCGGAACCGTTCACGAGTCGGAGTTCGGAGAATACACGGACCTCGCCCATCGCTGCCCCGGGAACGGGAAAGGTCCCGGAAGCTTACCCGCCCGACGGCGACGGTGATACTCAATCCCGGAACATGCGCTCGCGCTCCTCGCGGCGTTCGCGGTTGCGCCGGGATAGCCCGGGTGTCCAATTCTGCTGGACGATCTTCGGTTGGTTGATCCCCATCGCGCGCATCGAGCGGTCGTAAAGGCGATCCCAGAAATCGGGCTCTTCGCCCGGCATCCCCGGATACGGCGCCACCACGTTCTTCAAATCGACCTTGGGCTGCACCGGCTTTTCGACGGTGAACTTTCCGTCCGTGCCGTAGAATCCCGCCGGTTGGCCGACCCGGGGAAATTGGGTGCCGACGCGCTCTTGTTGCGTGCCCACGGGCAGGATCGTCGGCCGACCTACCGGTGTGCCGCCGGGCATGACGTACTGGGCTTGGGCCAGGGCGGCGCAGCCGACCAGCCCGCAACAAACCAAGATGGCTCGCATCGCGTCCGCCCCCAAATGCAATCGGTACGAACCGTGTGCTATGCCGAGCCGGGGTCACGCCGTCAAGGGGGATTTCGGGTCGGCGATCTCCAACACCGGCACTTCCAATTGCCGACGACCTTCGGCCAGCGTCACGGTGCGTTCGTCGCGCCAGAGGTCGTCGAAGGTCTTTTCGACGAATTCTCCGACGGGCGAATCGGTGAAGAACTCGTAGCGGGCGACCTCGCTGATCGGCCGGTCGCGGAAGTAGAACGACAGCGACGCGAAATCGTCGGTCTGGAATAGCGAGAACGGCGGCGTCCGCCAGAAGAGACGGATCTCCAACCGGCCGTCCCCTTCGAATTGCTTCGCAATCGACTCCAGACAGGCCAGCGATTCGTCCATGCGTTTCATCACGTCGTCGTCTTTGCGCTCGGCGGCGCGGGCGCGGGCCGCGGGGCTGGCCGGGTGCAAGAACAGCAGTTGCATCCCGGCGAATTTGGGCCGTCGCACGGCGTCGGTGATCGCTTGGAGCAGCGTTTGCCGCTCGATTTGATGCTTCGGGTGATCCGTGAACGGGAGAATGTAAGTGCTCAGCATTCGGACCGATTTCGACTTGCGGATGTTCCGGGCCATTTTGAAGTAGTCGAAGCCGTCGACTTCCTTGCCGTTCGCCCGTTTCAACCGCCGCCAGTAAAGCTCGAGCAAGATGAAGAAAACGACCGAAGAAATCAGGTTGGTTCCCACACCGAGCAAGATGTCCTTGGCCCGCTCCTCCGCCACGAATGCGAGCGAAATCAGGCCGACGGCGAGAACGATCACGAAGACCATCACGTGCCAAGGTCGCAGGTTCATGGTTTGCACCGTGGAGAATTCGCGATATAACGGTTGACCCGCTCCGCTTCGGGGGGCATAATCTAGGTGTTGGCAGCCCCGCCGGTTATTCGCTTCTCGCAATCTACCCTTTTGGCGGTCCGCGCATGTTGGACATTTCCCTCGCTCGCTCGGCGTCGAAACTCTGCTCCGGCACGTCCCGGCGCGATTTCCTCCGCGTCGGCGGTCTCGGGGCGCTGTCGCTCCCGGTACTACTCCGCGCCGAAGCTCAGGCGAAGGCGAAGAAGATAATCGGGGCCAAGGCGAAGTCGGTGATCCTCGTTTACCTCGGCGGCGGGATGACGCACCACGATACCTTCGACCCCAAGCCGGACGCGGCCGAAGAGATCCGCGGCAAGTACAAGACCATTCCTACCAACGTGACCGGCCTGAGCATCAGTGAGAAACTACCGCTGATGGCCAAGCAGATGGACAAGCTCGCGCTCGTCCGCTCCGGCGCCCACAACAACGACCACCACGAGACGGCCACCAACTGGGTGCTCTCGGGCCGCTTCGGTTCGCCGTTCGGCGACTACCCGGCCATCGGGGCCATCGCCGCACAAGAGTTCGGCTTCAGCGGCACCATCCCGCCTTACGTCAGTGTGCCGCGCAACCCGTCGTTCACATGGGAACTCGGCAAGAGCGCCTTCCTCGGCGGGCGGTTCGAATCGTTCAAAGCCGGCGATCCGAACCAAAAGGATTACAAAGTTCAAGACCTCACCGCCGCGGAGCCGATGAGCGCCAAGAAGATCGAACGTCGGGAGAATCTGCTCAAGGCCGTCGATGGGCTCGCGAAGAAGGTCAACGGCAACGACCAGATCGCCACGTACGACGAGTTTCACCAGCGCGCCGCGCAAATGATCCTCTCGACGGAAGCCCGCAAAGCTTTCGCGATCGACGAGGAAGACGCCAAGCTCCGCGACCGTTACGGTCGCACGACTGCGGGGCAGTCGTGCTTACTCGCCCGCCGGCTCGTCGAAGCGGGGACGCGCTTCGTCACCGTGAATTACGGCGGTTGGGACCACCACGCCAAGATCTTCGAGGGGCTCGAAAAGAAGCTCCCCGAATTCGATTCCGCGATCAGCACCCTGATCGCCGACCTCGCCGACCGCGGTACGCTCGACGAAACGCTCGTCGTCGTAATGGGCGAATTCGGCCGCGGGCCGAAGATCAACAAAGACGCCGGCCGCGATCACTGGGGACCGGCCGCATCGATGCTCTTCGCTGGCGCCGGCGTCAAGAAGGGCTTCGTGCTCGGCAAGACCGACAAGCAAGGCGGCACCGTCACCCAGCGCCCGGTCGCCCCGGCGGATGTCTGCTTCACCATCCTCGACGCGCTCGGCGTCAACCCGCGCAAGGAACTCCGCACGCCGGACGGCCGGCCGATCCAAGCGCTCGACCTCGGCGAATCGGTGAAGGAATTGTTCGCTTAAACTCCACCCATCGCCCGCCATCTGCCGATTTGATGGGGGATGTCCTACCAAGTTCGACTCGACGCATTTCATGGCCCGCTCGACCTCCTCCTCTATCTCGTGAAGAAAGAGGAAGTGGACGTGATGGAGATTTCCATCGCGTCCGTGGCCGAGCAGTTCCTCGTCTATTTGCAAACCGTCCGTGAACTCGATGTGGAATTCGCCGGGGAATTCCTGGTAATGGCCGCGACGTTGATGGAGATCAAGAGCCGGGCGCTCATCCCGCAGGACGATGATTCTCCGAAGGCACCCGACGCCGTCGATCCGCGCCGGGAACTCGTCCGGCAGTTGCTGGAATACCGCCGCTTCAAGGACGCTGCGGCGAAGTTGGAAGAACAGGCCGATCGGCATTCCCTCCGCTATGCACGCATCCCGTCGGAATCGACGGCGCCGGTCGGCGCGCCGATAGTCCGCTCGGTCGAGCTTTGGGATTTGGTCAGCGCATTCGCACGTCTGCTCCGCGAGACGCAATCGAATCAACCGCAAGCCGTGGTGATCGACGATACCCCGCAGCAGGTTTATGAAGCGCGCATTTTGACCGCTCTCGCCGCGCGGGGCGAACTCGAATTCGCCGAGCTATTCGAACGGCCGTACCTAAAACTGCGGTTGATCGGGATCTTTCTGGCGTTGCTCGAACTCATCAAATCCGGCCGGGTGACGCTGACGCAGGACGAGCCGTTCGGCCCGATCCGGATCGTGCTCTGCGCGGTGAGGCCGCGCTTGGTGATGGGGACGCCGGACGAGAGCTGACATTCGGTTTGCGCACAGTCCGAGCCGCGTGCGTGAGCTGCGTTCGGCTCGGAGAAAGCATCAACACACGATCAAGAGTGCCACGGGGAACGGGGCGAACAAATCCGAGACGCGGCAGACTCCCTTTGAAAGCGGGAGAATTGCCCCCGTAAACGCATTCCGCCAAGACCGATTGGCCCACGGCTCCGGCAGGGTCAACACCGTATCGCCCCAAGGATTGTCCCCGGCCATCGCGTGCACCTTACGCGGGACGGCGACCAAGACCGCCGATTCGGAATCGCAGCGGAGGAACGCAAACACGTGTTCGCCGCGCGAACCGACGGCCACCAACGGGATATAGTCGCCCGCGAAAACACCGGGGTGATCCCGGCGCAACCGCAGTGTGCGCGAAGCGACGAACAACTTGGATTCGACCGCCGAGGGATTCGCATCGAGTTCGCCGAGCAACCGCGTGGCCCGGGTGTAATCGACCGGTCGGCGGTTGTCCGGATCGACCAGCGAATCGTCTCGGAACTCCGTCCCCTGATAAGTATCGGGCACCCCGGGGGCGGTGCAACGCAGAAGTGTTTGCGATAACGAGTTGATCGTCGCGGTCGGCCGGAGTTTCTCACAGAAGGTTTGCAACTCGCCGAGGAATTCCGCGGATCGTTCCGGATCGAGAATGCGGGTGACGAACTCGGCGATGGCCGCGTCGTAGTCCGGATCGGGGTTGATCCAACTCGTATGGACCTTCGCCTCGTGAACGACTTTGTTCATGTACTCGCGAATGCGCCCCGCATAGTCGGGACTGCCGCCCGTCCACGTGCCGACGAGGGTTTGGTAAAGCAGGTATTCTTCGTTCGCATCGGGGACCGATTGCCCCTCTTCGAGTTCGATCTTGTGCCCGCGATTCAATCCGGCCCAACGCGTGGCGCGGTGCGACCATTCGGAAGGGATCTCGCTTTGCACGTTGATCGTCGCTCGCACATCTTCCCCGCGTTTGGTGTCGTGCGTGGCCAACGGCGACAGCGCGTGCGGCGTTTCGATCGCTCTGGCCGCGAAGGCCGCGTGGGTCGCGGCGATGCCGGCGCCGAATCGGCCCGGTTCGCCGCCGACTTCGTTGAGTGAGACCAAGCGGTTGTAAACGTAGAACGTCGTGTCCTCGACCCCCTTCGCCATCACCGGCGAGGTCACTTGTTGGAACTTCCCGGCGAAGCCGCGCTGGGCCGCGCGGTAGGTATCGGTGGGCGGCCCCGAGGAAGGCTCGCGCAGAAGCAAAGTATCGCGGATGAATTCGAAGATCCGCCGGCCGAGCAACGGGTTGCGCCGGCGGGCGCGGACGGCGGTCCGCGCGATCAGCATGCGATCCGTATCGGAGACGCCGTCGTCGGTGATGTACGAGCGGTAAACCGGGAAGCAGGCGATGAACTCGCGCAAGGCATGGCGGAGGGTGTTCAGCGTGAAATCGCGCGAGCCGCGATCCAGTTGCGCCAACCGGTCCAGTTGGTGGGCGAGGACATGCAACTCGCTGGCGAGCGCCGATTGCAGGATCAGGAATTTGTTCCGGTACACGAGTTCCTCGTACGTCGCACCGTGGCCCGTGAAGCGCACGAACTCTTCGGTCATCGCTTGCTGCGCGGAGCCGTCCACGAAGAGATCGTTCACCGTGTTCAAAAATTCGTAACCGGTGGTCCCGTGCGCGGCCCAGTCGGATGGCAGCTTCTCGCCGGGGCCGAGGATCTTCTCCACGACGACGTAGAGCAATTTCTCCGAGATCGACGGCTTCAAGCGCTCCGCCAACGGCCCGGCCATCGCTTCCCACTCGTCGCCTCGGTAACCCGCCCGGGCGATGCTCAGCAGGTAGTGCAGTTGCAGCCGGTCGAGGTATTGCTTCGGGTCGTACAGCCCATCGGGGTGGTCGATGCGCAGACCGTCGACCGTGCCGTTTGCCAGCCACTCCAGCACTTTGACGTGCGTCGCCAAGAACACGTCTTCGCGCTCGGCGCTGATCGCGGCCAAGTCGTTGATGTCGAAGAAGCGGCGGTAGTTGATCTCGTCCGAGGCAACGCGCCAGAATGCCGGGCGGTAAGCTTGGGCCTCGAGCCATTCATCGAGCGCCGTGAAGCTCGCGCCGTCGCCGACCGTCCCCGCGATGCGGGCGAGGCATTCGCGCAGCAATCCGTCGATGTCCGCACTCCCGCGCGCGAGATCGGCGAGCCGGCGCTTGATGACCGCGACCTCGTACAGACCCTCGCGGATCGTCGCGGCGTCGGTCGCATCGCGCGGCGGCAAATGCGTTACCGCCATGACGATGCTCTGGAGTTCGAGCACCGCTTCGCTGGCGGCGCCCAACTTCACGCGCGCTTCGTCGAGGGCCGGATTCAGCACGCGCCCGTAGGTGCGCGGGTCGATCGGCAAGCGGGTTTCGCCGAGCCGGAAAAACAGGGCGCCGTCTTCGAAGTCGGGGTGGAACGAACCCGATTCGAGCGTCTTGCCGTACATGTCGCCGAGGATCGGCAGCAGCACCTTGCCGCGGAGGCGCTCGCGCGGGTGGTCATTCCACGCGATGTCAAAGTGATTGGCGAACGGCGAAGAAGGGCCGTGTTCGAGCACATCGGCCCACCATGCGTTGACCCCGTTGACGCACATGTGATTGGGCACGACATCGAGGATCAACCCCATGCCGCGCTCGTGCAAAAGCTTCACCCACTCGGCCAAGTCGTCTTCGGTCCCGAGCTCCGGGTTCAATCGGCCGTGGTCGATAACATCGTAACCGTGCTGGCTCCCGGGTCGCGCCGCGAGGAGCGAGGACGTGTAGACATGGCTGATCCCCAGCGAATTCAGATAGGGCACGATGGCGATGGCGTCGCGGATGCCGAAGCCGCTGTGCATCTGCAACCGGTACGTCGCCGTGGGGACGCACCGGCGCCGCCGCGCTTCGGTCAGCGCTTCGATCGCCGAGCGTTCGATGTCATCGGGGTTCACGGTATTCAACTCAGCGGCAGCGAAGGGACCGCGCCGGAGCGGTGCAAATCGCGGCGCAGACTCTGGGCTTGCAGCGCCGTGATCGCGGGTTCGACCACCCCCATGCGGACGGTGCGGAAGAGAACCACCGAGCGCCCGAGGACCTCGTAGGTTTTGGCCGCATCGAATCCCGGAGCGCGCAACTCCTGTCCGGAAGTATCGAAAAGACGCTCCCAGTGGTGCTCGGCGTTCGTGACCGGCAGCGTGAACGGGATGGTATCGTGGTGCGCGTTCATCAACATCAAAATCGTGTCGCCGACGATCGGTTCGCTGCGCTCGTCGGTCTCGCCGATCAAATCCCCGGCGAGCCGCATGCCGAGGCAGCGGACGAATCCGCCCCAGTCGTCGTCGGTCATGTCCTGCCCGTCCGGGCTGAACCACGTCACATCTTTGATGTTTTCCCCGCGGATCGAGCGGCCTTGGAAAAACTTGCGGCGCTGGAAGACCGGCTGCTCGCGCCAAATCCCGGTGACGGTCTTCACGAACTCCAAGAATCCCTTTTGGTCGTCGTCGAGCTCCCAGTTCAACCACGACAACTCGTTGTCTTGGCAATACGTGTTGTTGTTCCCCCGCTGCGTGTGGCTGAGTTCGTCACCCGCCAACAGCATGGGCACGCCCTGCGAAAGCAGCAGCGTCGTGACGAGGTTCCGCTTTTGCCGATTGCGCAAGGCCCGGATCGCGGGATCGTCCGTCGGGCCTTCCGCGCCGCAGTTCCACGAATCGTTGTTGCTCGACCCGTCGCGGTTCTCTTCGCCGTTGGCCCCGTTGTGTTTCTCGTTGTAGCTCACGAGATCGTTCAGGCCGAAGCCGTCGTGGCAGGTCACGAAGTTGATGCTGGCGTACGGCCGGCGACCGCTCTGTTCGTAGAGATCGCTGGATCCGCACACGCGCGTGGCGAACTCGGCCACGGTGCCGCCGTCGCCCTTCCAGAACTTGCGGACGCAATCGCGGTACTTGCCGTTCCACTCGGTCCACCCCGGCGGGAAGTTGCCGACTTGGTAACCGCCCGGCCCCACGTCCCATGGTTCGGCGATGAGCTTCACCTGGCTCAAAATCGGGTCTTGGTGGATGATGTCGAAGAAGGCCCCGAGCTTATTCACCTCGAAAAGTTCCCGCGCCAGCGTGGAGGCGAGATCGAAGCGGAAGCCGTCGACGTGCATCTCGCTGACCCAGTAGCGCAGCGAATCCATGATGAGCTGCAGGACCTTCGGGTGCTGCATATTCAGCGTGTTGCCGCAACCGGTGAAGTCCATGTAGTGGCGCGGGCTTTCCGGCGAGACGCGGTAATAAGCGAGGTTGTCGATGCCGCGCCACGACAGCGTCGGCCCCATCTGGTTCCCCTCGGCGGTGTGGTTGTAGACCACGTCGAGGATCACTTCGATGCCCGCCGCGTGCAGCCCGCGGACCATCATTTTGAATTCGTTGACGGCGTTGAGGCTGTTGCTCTTGCAGGTGTAATCGTTGTGCGGGGCGAAGAACGAGAGCGTGTTGTAGCCCCAGTAGTTCCGCCGACCGCCGTCGATGAGGTGCCGGTCGTGCAGCGGGCACTGCACCGGCAGCAGTTCGATGGCGGTGACGTTGAGTTCCTTCAGGTGCCGGATGATCGCGTCGTTGGCCAAACCCGCGTAGGTGCCGCGGAGATTCTCCGGCACCTCGGGGTGGCGCATCGTCAAACCTTTGACGTGCGCTTCGTAGATGAGCGTCTTGTGCCACGGCGTACGCGGCGGGCGGTCGTCGCCCCAGGTGAAGGCGATATCGGCCACGGCGGCGAGCGGTGCGAACGCGGCGGAATCGCGCTCGTCGAACGTTTCATCGTCGGTGCCGACTCGGTAGCCGAATAGGCTGTCGTCCCAACGGACATCGCGGCCGATGAGCTTGGCGTACGGGTCGAGGACGACCTTGTTCGCGTTGAAGCGGTGGCCTTGCGACGGTTCGTGCGGCCCGTGGACGCGGTAGCCGT
>JAYTBD010000626.1:0-3609 GCA_043737155.1 Fimbriiglobus sp.
GGGCTGGGCGCGTTGGTCGTGCTGCTCGCCGGCGGGATCTTCGCCGGGGTGCAATGGAAAAGTTTGAACGCCCGCTACTCCGGGTACAAACTGCGCACCGCCACGACCGACGAAGCCCGGCTGACCGCGGCGTGCAAGCTCATCGAGGCCGGCGACACCGGCGCGCCGTACTTGGTCGAAACCCTGCGCGGTGCGGACGCCGAACGCTGCACCGCCGTGGTCTTCGCGCTGCGCGATTATTTGAAGGATCTCGCCCCCTCCGACCCGCGCTTTGCCGCGCTGTGCCGGCCGCACGTCCACGGCTTCGCCGAGTATTCCGAGGTCGGCCAAGAAACGGCGCTGCTGCTCGTGGCCGATTTCCTGCGCTCCCCCGAACCCGACTGCTTGCCCCGCTGCCGGGAGATCGTGCGGCTCGCGCTGAAGCACCGTTCGACCGAGGTCCGCGTGCGGGCGATCCACCTCGCGATTCGACCCGACCTCGACCAAAAAGCGGATGTCGTCGCTTGCCTGCAAGCCCCCGAAGCGGAGGTGCGTCGCGCGGCGATGCTCGCCGTCGGCCCGGGATCGTCCGCCATCGCCGACGAGGATCTGTTCGCGTGGTTGAACGACGCCGACGCCCAAGTGCAAATGCTGTGCGAATCCGCTTTGGGCACGCGCGGGTTGGTACCCGAGCAAATCAGCGCCGCGCGGAAATTGACCAGCCCCGATGCGGCCGAGCGGTTGAAACTGCTGATCGACCTGCGCTGGAACCGCGAAGCGATCCGCGACCCCGGCCCCTGGCTCGAGCGCCTAAGCCGCGACGCCGACCCGGCCGTGCGCGCCGGCGCCGCCCGCGTGGCTTGCGAGTGCAGGCTCTCGTTCGCCGGCTGGCTCGACCGCTTGGCGAAGGACGATCCGGACGGCACGGTCCGGCGGATCGCGCAATTCCACCGCACCCGCGCCGCCGAGTTGAAGCAGGCCGGCTACGGCGGGGACTGAGTGTGGATACGGTACTCGTAGAGGGAACCCCCGGGCGCTGCAAGCACCCGGTGACCCGTGCCGACGCCATCGAATGCGGTTTGAATCACACTCTCTTCATCGCGGTGTCGGTGAGTAATGAGTACCCACACCCGGCCGGCGGATAGCTTCGCAATTTCAACGCCGTACTGCGACGGATCATCGCGGTGAACACCGCCGCGGATCGCGCTGTCGGTGGGGAAGGCGTACCGCGGCGAGTAGAAGTCGAAGGCGGGTCCCGCCCCCGCATCCCCCGAGCCGCCGTAGACGTAGATGCGATCCCCCGCTTGCCAATCCGATTGGATCCGGTTCAGCAACGGGACGATTTCCTCGGAGCGCTTCGGCCGTTGAATCTGCTCGATCGATTGGGTCAACGGCCACACGACGATGAGCCACGCGAGCGCGGTGCCCCAATGGCCGAAGCGCGCGCTGAGACATTGCGCGCCGGCGCCCCAAAAGAGATACGCCATCGGAAGTAGAAAGAGCAGCAATCGCCCGGCGAACGGGTACAGGTGGACGCCTGAGGCGAGGAGTGGAATGGCGACGGTGAGGATGTAGGCGACAACGATTCCGGTGCGTAAGCTCTGGCCTGTGCGGGGACGACACATCGCGATCACACCAAGAATCCCCACCGCCAGCACTAACCCCTGCGCGATTCGATATTCCCCCGTCATCCCCGCCGGCTCATGGACGAACGCCAGCGCGTGATCGATGTACCAAATCACTCCCGCCCGCGATGTCGGGAGCGGGGCGAAGTGACCGGTCCAATAGCGGATCAGGTAATCGTTGTGCCCGAGGTGGCGTAGATTCACAACGTATACGGCCGCGAAGCTCGCGAGCCACACGCCACCCAACACCAACAATGCGAAAGCACGGGGGCGATCCCGATTCCACAACGCTTGCCCGAAGAGCGCCAGCCCCAATCCCGCGAGCACGAACAGCGCGGGGTGCGAACACCATACCGAGATGGCACCGACCAACCCGAGGGCGAACCAACGCCGACGGGTCAACGGACCGGCCGCGATGGCGAGCAACACCGCCGCGAATGCCGCATCGCCCGAGTATTGCTTGCACTCGGCCGCGTAACTCACCAAGTGCGGGGAAACCGCGAACAGGGCGAACGACAGGTGGGCCGCAGCGCTCTGGAGGAGTCGACGCGCGGCTGAGCCGAAGGCGATCAACCCGACGAGCGACATGAGAAATGCGGGCAAGCGCAGAGCGCGCTCCGTGGGCCCGAAGATTGCGACGCTCGCTTTCGTCGCCAGTAAGAACCCGACGGGCGCGCCCTGATTACGGTCGAGCGGTTCGAACAATCGGGCCGGGCTGTGTTCGACGACGTTGAGTGCGACCATCGCCTCGTCGATCCACAGAGATCGTTCCGAAGCGAACGCGGCTGTCCGTAGGCCGGCGCCGACGAGGAGAATGGCGAGGGCGAGTCGGGTCACCAAGACACCCGGCCGGGGTTGAACACGCCGCGCGGGTCGAGCGTCGCGCGGATGGTGCCCATGAGTTTGCGGTCGCCGCGGTCGCGTCCCCAAATGGGTAGCCCCGCCTTCCACTCGCTCGGGCAGCGCAGGATCTGCAAATTGTCCTCGCGGCGTTCGCTCAGCAAGTCGGGGACGATGGCCGCGAGTCGCACAGGATTCGGGTCGTTCGGAATGTGGACGAAGACGATCCCGTTGCCCGCATGCGCGTGTACGACGGCCCGCGAGTCCGCGGCATCCGCTTTCAACGCTAGTGCCGCCACCGCGCTCGGTCGGGTGTTGAATTTCAGCGCGCCGAACTCCGGGTCGCCGGATTGCAGGGCCGTGAGTCCGGTCCACAGTTTCGCCGCCGCGTCGCCGTCGATCACCGCGAGATCGCGCAGCGGCGATCCTTTCGACTCATTTTTCAAGGTGTCGATCTGCCAAGCGACGGTCGAGGCTTTCTCCTCGAACCCGCAGGCGATCAGCCACGGTTCCGAATCGGGCAGGGTGGCGCCGAGCCGCTTGACCGCGGCGCGATTGAGCAGCTCGATGGCGACGGGCCGGCTGGTCGAAGCGTGGACGCGGTCGAGTGTCGGCGCCACGGCCGAGGTCGGCACGCCGAAGACGATGAACAACGATGCCTCGGGTCGGGGCTTCACCTTCAGCGTGATTTCGGTGATGACACCGAGGGTGCCGAGCGCGCCGGTGTGCAGCTTCATGAGGTCGTAGCCCGCGACGTTCTTCACCACCCGGCCGCCGCCCTTGGATTCGATGCCCTCATCGGAGACGAACCGGATACCGATGACCGCATCGCGCCACGTGCCTTGTGCCAAGCGTCGCGGGCCATTCGCGTTCACCGCCATCGAACCGCCGACGGTCGCCGCGTCCGGGTTCGGCACGTCGATGGGCAACCACTGATTCTCGGTCTTCAGCAGTTGGTGGAGTTGCGAAAGGGTGCAACCAGCTTGGAGGGTCACCGTCATGTCGCGGGCCGGGTAATCGATGATTCGGTTCAACGCGGTCGTGTCGAGGACGATGCCGGACTTGCTGGGCACGCCGCCGATGTGCGAATGCGTGCCGCCGCCACGCGGGTAAATCGCGGGGTGGGCACGGACGAGTTCGCCGAGTTCGGGTGCCGTCGCGGGTC
>JAYTBD010000627.1:0-3608 GCA_043737155.1 Fimbriiglobus sp.
TTGCATCCGGTACCGGGCACCCACAAGGGGTGCCCCTACAAGTCGAGTTTACCCGGCGCTCCGACGGAATATCATTTCCGCGTCCCGTCCCCCTCCGAGGATCCCCCACCATGCTTCGCATTACTTTAGCCCTGCTGCTCACCGGCGCCGCCTCCGCCGCCGACGAGAAGTACTCCATCGTCGTCCCCAGCGCCAAAAAGGGGGCCAAGATCTCCGGCGAAATGACCGAGGTCTCCAAGAACCTCATCGCCGTGAACATTATGGGCATGGACAACAAACAGGACGAAGCCTCGGAGCGGAAAGAATCGTACGTGCAGGAAATCCTCGCGGTCAAAGACGGTGTGCGGAAAGGGACCAAGATCTCGCGTACCTACGGCGACGCCGAGAAGACCGTCAAAGGCGAGACGACCAAACGCGTCTACTCCGGCAAGACGGTGATGATCGAGAAGAAGGGCGAGAAGTACGAGTTCAATATCGACGGCAAAGCGATCACCGAGGCCGAGGCGCCGGAACTCCACAAGGAGTTCAATAAAGCCAAGGACGAACCGAACCCGCAAGACTTGATGCCGGCGGGAGCGCTGAAAGTCGGCGAGGGTTGGAAGGTACCCGCCGAGAAATCCGAGAAGATGTTCAAGACGCTCGGCGACGGCAAGATGGGCGTCGACGCGAAGAAATCGACGATCTCCGGGAAGCTGCTCAAAGCTTACAAGAAGGGTGACGCGCAGTTCGGTGTCATCGAACTGACCATCACCGTATTGGTGACCGAGCTCGACCTCGGGACCGGTCTGAGCAAAGCGACGGGGACGATTTCCGTCACGGGCACGCTCGACGGCTGCATCGACGGCAGCGTCGACGAAGGCGTGTCCGACAAGAAAACGATGATCGACCTCGCGGCCGATTTGCCCAACAACGGGACGTTCAAAATGACGGGCACCGCGACCGAAATCGAGAAGACGAAACCGGTCAAGAACTGAGCCTGGCGAGCCGGCCCCCCGTACACTATCCCCCGTCCCCTTACCCGATTCACCACCTCAGGATCCCGCCCATGTTGCGCCCGATTCTCGCCTCGTTCCTCGCCCTCGCCCTGCTGGTCGGCGGCCCCGCCTTCGCCGCCGAGGAAACGTACACCCTCAAGCTCTACAAGAGCAAAAAGGGGGACAAGTCCGAGAACGAAAAGACCGAAGACGGCAAGTCGGCCATCGCCATCAACGTCATGGGCATGAAGATGAACCAAGACGTGACCAACGGCAAGAAAGAGATCTACACCGAGGAAATACTCGAGAAGAAAGACGGCGATAAGAAGGCGACCAAGCTGACGCGGACCTACGCGACCGCCGAGAAGACCGAAAAGGGCGAGACCACCAAGCACGTCTACGCCGGGGAAACCATCCTCATCGAGAAGAAGGGCGACAAGTACGAGATCAGCATCAAGGGTAAAGCGCTCAAGGAAGACGAAGCCCCGGAACTCTTCAAGAGCTTCAACAAGAAAGTCGACGAACCCGAAAACGAAGACTTCTTGCCGAAGGATCCCGTGAAGGTCGGCGAGAGTTGGAAGGTGCCCGCGGACAAAACCGAGAAGATGTTCAAGGCGCTCGGCGATGAGAAGATGAAGTTCGACGTGAAGAAGTCGACCGTCGGCGGCAAGCTGCTCAAGGCCTACAAGAAAGACGGCGCCCAATTCGGCACATTGGAGCTCACGCTCACCATCTTCGTGACCGAACTCGATCTCGGCGGCGAGTTCGCCAAGACCAAAGACGGAAGCAAGATGGTGATCAAAGGGACCATCGACACCTGCATCGACGGCACCGTGGAATTCGAAGACGGCAAGATGGAAGTCACGGTCGACCTGACCGCCGAGTTGCCCAACAACGGCTCGGTCTCGATCACCGGGACGACCTCGGGCATGGACAAAACCCGCGCCGCGAAGAAGTGATCACCCCACCGGCTTCTTTTTCTCGGGCGGCGGCGGGTGCTTTTCCCGCAGCCGCTTGAACGCGGGCCCGAGCAGCAGCGGGCCGAGGTCGGCATCGCGGTAGGCCATCGTCGCGAGCCACGCGTTCTCGGACATTGCGTCGAGCAGGAAAACTTCGGCCTCCTCGCCGCTCTTCCCGCCGGCGAGCGCGAGCGCCCGCAGCAACGGCGGCGGATTCTCCTCGGACCCGAGAAATTCCAACGCCGCTTCCGAGTTCCTCGCCTTGACCCAACTCCGGATCAGTCGGTCGCGCGCTTGGTTTTGGAACGGCTGGTATCCGGGCGCGTCGGCGATCTCCGCGAGATACGCTTTCATCTCGACCGCGCAGCGCGGGTACGACTTCTTCAACCAGTAGTTCTCGCCGTGCCAGTAGCGCCGCGAAGCGAAGTCCGGCTCGCGTTTCTCTCGAGCCGCCAGCAAACGATCGAGTTCTTCGGGATTATTCGCGGTCGCGCATTCCGAGGCGAGTTCTTGGAACGTCGCCTCGTTCGGGAAGCGCTCGTATACGGCGACCGACTGCCCGAGGTGCAGCTTGGCCACCAGCCATTCGCGGCGGGCGTCGGTATAGCCGCTCCGGAGATCCTTCGGGTAGTCCGCCGTCGGTTTCAGACGGTCGAGGACGATCCGCGCGGTCTTCTCAGCCGCGGTGCGGGCCGCTCCGGTTCGCCTCTTTCGCCCGGTAGATGAGCACCCAGTCGTCGTCCGCTCGGGTCTTCTCATGCAGTTCGAGGAGCGTCGCGTATTTCTCCCGGATCGCGTTCCGCTGCGCGGCTTGCTCCGGTTCCACATCGTCCGAATCGATGAGCCAGTAGCTCCATGACCGCATGACGCTCCTGAACGCTTCTTCCCGATCGCCCGCGGGCACGGCGTCGTAGGCTTCGCGCTGCCGCTTCTTCGATGTGCTCGATTCGAGGAACTCACTCAGCAATTTTTCGCGGGGTTCGTCCGCGAGCTCGGCGATGCTTTTCTGAAACACTTCGATCGCGGCGGCGAATTGATCCCGCATCATCAAAGCTCGTACGAGGTGCCGGGCCGCGGAGTGATCGTCGGGGAAGCCGCGCCGGTGCGCCCGGGCGAGGAGTTCAGTCGTCTTCGGGTCCTCGAGTGCAGTGTTGTCCATCAAGCGGTGGAACAAGCCCCGGAATGTTTTCCGCCCGGCCAGTCGATCGACGAAAGCGACCTTGTCGGCATCGGTCATCAGCTCCAACAGGCCGACGATGGCCGTGGCTTGGCTCGGGTCGAGTTTCAGAGCTTGCTCGAAGAGGTCGCGGGCCTCGTCGGGACGCTCTTGCTCCGCCTCCGCGAGGCCGGACCACGCGAGCGCGTCGGCGTCCGGCCCGGCGATGTCTTGATAGCGCCGGGCGAGATCGGCGATCGCTTCGAACTGCCGATCGTCGGCCATGGCCCGTATCTGCAGCATCAGCGCCGGCAGATTGGCAGGATTCTCGAACAGCAAAGCATCGAGGCGGTCCACCGGAGACACCCCTTCGTTGCCGATGCCGGAGAGGAGGTCGAAGCGGGCTTCGACCAACTCGTAAACATCGCCGAATTCGCCCCGTGGCCGGGCGCGGGCCGCGGTATCGAGGTGCTTGCGGGCATCGTCGAATCTCCGTTCGTCCAACGCCCGGTGCGCGTC
>JAYTBD010000628.1:0-3607 GCA_043737155.1 Fimbriiglobus sp.
TCTCGCAAGTGGTCGTCACATTCGAGGATGGCACCGACATCTATCTCGCCCGTCAACTCGTGACCGAGCGGCTCAACGCGGTCGAACTCCCGGTCGGCATCCAGCGCCCGCGTCTCGGGCCGGTCTCCACCGGTCTCGGGGAAGTGTTCCATTACACCGTGACTCTCAAAAATTGGAACTACGAGAAAGCGTCCGAAGCCGAACGCTTGGAGAAGCTGACGTACCTGCGGACGATTCACGATTGGTCGATCCGGCCGGCGCTGCGAACCGTGCCGGGCGTTGCGGAAGTGAACTCGTGGGGCGGATACGAGAAGCAATACCAAGTCCGCCCCGATCCGGATCGGTTGTTGAAGCACAGTCTGACGTTCGCCGATGTCGTGGAAGCGCTGGAACGGAACAATCGGAACGTCGGCGGCGGCGGGGTGACGCGCGGCAGCCAGTTCTACTTGGTCCACGGGCTCGCCCGCACGGTAGATCTCGCCCAAATCCGCGGTGTCATGGTGACGGCGAAGGACGGCGTCCCGATCACCGTGGGGCAAGTGGCCGATGTGGAACTCGGCAGCGAGATCCGCCGCGGATCGGTCACGGCGGGCGGGCGGGGCGAAGCGGTCCTCGGCCTCTGTTTTCTCACGATGGGAGAAAACAGCAAGACGGTCTCCACGGCGCTGCGGGCGAAACTCGACGGTATCCGCCCGACGTTGCCCGCGGATGTCGAAGTCCAAGTGGTGTACGACCGCACCGATTTGGTCACCGTGGTGATCCAGACCGTCCGCCGGAATCTCTTCGAAGCCGGGCTGCTCGTCATCGCGGTGCTGTTCTTGTTCCTCGGCAACCTGCGGGCCGCGTTCATCGTCGCTCTCGCCATCCCGCTGTCGATGCTCTTCGCGTTCACCGGCATGTGGTCATTCGGGATCGCGGCCAGCCTCCTCTCGCTCGGCGCGCTCGACTTCGGCATGGTCGTGGACAGTTCCGTCGTGATGGTCGAGAACTGCGTGCGGCATATTTCCCACCGCGACGGCGAGGGGAAGACCCACCGCGAAGTGATCCGCAACGCGGCGGTCGAAGTCCGGAAGCCGACCCTCTTCGGCGAACTCATCATCGCGATCGTCTACTTGCCGATCCTCACACTCGAAGGGGTCGAAGGAAAGCTCTTTCGCCCCATGGCGCTGACGGTGATCTTCGCGCTGCTCGGGTCGATGATCCTATCGATGACCCTGATGCCGGTGCTCGCGAGCTATCTGTTGCCGCACCGAATCGCGCACGGGGAACCGCTTCTCATGCGACTGATTCTGGCGCTGTACCGACCCATTCTGCGGCTGAGCATGGCGCACCCGATCCCGGTCTTTGCGCTCACGGCCGGTGTACTCGTGGTCGTCTTCGGGATGATCGCCCCGCACCTGGGTTCGGAGTTCGTGCCGAAGCTGTCCGAAGGTTCGATCACGATGAACGTCGTCCGGCTCTCGGGCACGGATCTCGCGGAGTCGAATCGGATGAACACGGCGATGGAGCGGATCGCATTGGAAAAATTCCCGGACGAGGTGAAGCACGCTTGGTGCCGGGTCGGCACGGCCGAAGTGGCGACCGACCCGATGGGCACCGAAATATCCGATGTGTTTATCACGCTGCACCCGCGGAAGAATTGGAAGCGGGCCAAGACCCAAGCCCAGTTGGTCGCGCTGTTGGAAAAGGAATTCCGGGCGATCTTGGGGCAGAAAGGGGAGTTCTCCCAGCCCATCGAAATGCGGATGAACGAGATGACGTCCGGCGTCCGGGCCGACCTCGGGGTCAAACTGTACGGGGATGATTTCGTCGTGTTGAACGCCAAAGCGGCCGAAATCGAGCGCGTGTTGAGTTCGATCCCCGGCTCCGCCGATGTGCGCGTCGAACAGGTGACGGGTCAACCCGTGCTCCAAATCCGAGTCCGCCAAGAGGAGATCGCACGCTACGGGGTCTCGGCGAAGGCCATCACCGATGTCATCCGCTCCGTCGGTACACTGCCGGTGGCGGAAGTCGTCGAAGGACAGCTCCGCTTCCCGCTCGTAGTTCGACTGCCGGAGCGGTGGCGGGGCACTCCCGAAGGCATCGGATCGATCCCGATCGCCACGCCGGCGGGGGAGCGCATTCCACTCGCCCGGTTGGCGGACATCCGGTTGGTCTCGGGGCCGAACACCGTCACGCGCGAATGGGGCCAACGGCGGATCGCGATCACCTGCAACATCCGCGGTCGCGACATGGGATCGTTCGTCGCCGAGGCGAAACAGAAGATGGCCGAGAAGGTCGAACTCCCCAAGGGTCGATACCGCTTGGAATGGGGTGGGCAGTTCGAGAACTACGAACGCGCGCGGGATCGCCTCACCGTCGTCGTCCCGGCCGCGGTCGCGCTGATCCTGCTGCTGCTCTACTTCACCTACCACAACGTCGTGGACGCGCTCCGGGTCTTCACCGGCGTCCCGTTCGGATGGGTCGGTGGCATCGTCGCGCTTTGGCTGCGCGATATGCCCCTGTCCATCTCGGCGATCATCGGGTTCATCGCGCTCTCGGGCGTCGCCGTGCTCGACGACATGATCCTCGTGAGCTACGTGCGACAACTCCGCCGGAAGGGCGTGCCGGTGCACGACGCGATCCGCGGTGCGTCGTTGACCCGACTGCGGCCCGTGCTCATGACCACGCTCGTCGCCAGTTTCGGTTTTCTGCCGATGGCGTTTTCGACCGGGCAAGGTGCCGAGGTGCAACGGCCTTTGGCGACGGTCGTCATCGGCGGGGTGATCGGAGCCATGGTGATGTCGTTGCTGGTGCTCCGCGTCTTGTATTTGGTTTTCGACGCGGCGGCGCAAGCCCTGCTCTGGATGCTCACCCGGACACTCCGGGTCGGCGATGATACAGCCCGCGCTCTCCTCGGACTCGATGTGGAGCGGACGGGATCGGAAGCGGATGGGGTCGGGGACGACCCGCGGAGTGGTTCCGCGGACGCACCGGCCTCCCCTGTGTCGGTTTGAAGGAGACGACGATGAAGACGTTCTTGTATGCGGGGACCCTGGTCGCCGCGGTCACGCTGCTCGCGATGGGCTGCGGTCAGCCGGTCACGACACCCAGCACGGTTGCGGAGACGAAAGCGACGACCGCGACACCGCCCGCGAAAGCCGAAGAAGGTCCGAAGGGAAACCACAGCGGCTACTGGTGCAAAGAGCACGGGATGCCGGAGGCGGTCTGCGATCTGTGCGACGACGACTACAAGGAAGCCGAGAAAGCGAAAGGCAACTGGTGCGAACACAAGCGCGTGAAGACGAGTTGCTTCAAGTGCAACCCCGGGCTCAAGGAGAAGTTCGCGGCGGACTACAAAGCGAAGACCGGCAAGGTCGCCCCACCGACGGACGACGAAAAGAAGAAGTAAAATCCCAGGCCTAGGTGAGTGAGCGGGGGGATTGAACGTCCGAGGTATTGGCTCCCTTAATTCGGCAGGATCAAACTCGGGCCCGGCGAAACCCATTCCCACTCGGAGACGCGGAACGGCTTCGCGCCTTGGTATGTCCCGCCGAGTTCGTACGCTTCGATCTGTTCGACGAGCCTGGCCATCGCGATGTCGAAGGGATTGGCACCGATCAGCAAG
>JAYTBD010000629.1:0-8761 GCA_043737155.1 Fimbriiglobus sp.
CGGCGAGGAGTGGAAGTTGTGTGGTAACTCCTTCCCATACCAAACCTTCAGCCACCGCGCCATTCCACTCCGACCAAATGTGGTGAAATATCCGGGCTAAGGGCATCCCAGTCCCGTTCCTGCTGTTGGATCAGGTCATTCCCTTTGGGTCGCCGCTCGGGAGGTGGCCATCCGGTCTTGTGACTTTCGACAAGGTTTTGGGAGTAAATCGTCGGCCTGGCGTCCTTGTGGCCGGTCGCCATCGTTTCGAGTAGCCGCCACGCCGCGGGAGTGCCGATCCGGTTGAGCAGGGTCACGGCGTGGATCTCCACGTCCCACTTCCCCGAGTCGTCTCCCAACTCGGCGACGTCCTTCGAGACCCAGATAATTCCGCTGTTCCGAAGTGCGACGGGTATCCCCGGTTTCGGTCGCCATTCGATTACCCAACGTTTTTCTTTCCTCTTCGGCGGTTCGAGTTCGAACAGGCTCTCTTCGGAACCCTCGATGACATCCCCGCCGAGAACCCACGCCAGCCGGCGCTTTTGCTCGTCCGTCTTCGCCAGCGCCCAGCAGTCTTCGATGGGGAGCGCGAGCCTGGGATCCAGCGTCGAGAGCACTTCGAAGGCGTCTTTCCATCCGTCTTCGGTATCCAGCGCCGCGATCAGTCGCCCGACCTGCTTCGGGGTCGCCGCCAGCGGCCGCAGCTTTGTGTCGAACAGCTTGACCGCGGCGTCGGGTTGGGCGAGCAACCGGCAGACCGCCTGAGTGAGTTCGAGGTCCGACCCCGTACGAAGCTGCTGCCAGAGCCGATCCTGCTCGGCGGCATCGAAGGTCCGGGGCTTCGGCACCGGGGCGGCCGTCGCCGACGAAACGAGAATCGGCGCGAGGCACCAAACGATCCATCGCGGCATGACCGACTCCTGCGTGAACACGGGGAACCGGAACAGATCATACCCCGGCGACGCTTCCCCCCATACCCTAAACCCCACACCCCATACCCGGATGCGAAGCGTCCCATGACCGAAGACGAAGTCGCAGCCGCGCTCGAGGAAATCGGCACCCTCCTGCAATTCAAGGGGGAGAACGACTTCCGCGTCCGCGCCTACACCGCCGGGGCGCGGGCGCTGTCGCAACTCGAAGGGGACTTCAAAGCCCGCGTCGCCGAGAAGCGATTCGACGACATCCGCGGCATCGGCGATGCCCTCCAAGCCAAGATCATCACCTTGGCGACGACCGGGAGTCTGCCGTACCTCGATGAATTGCGCGCGACGATTCCGCCCGGCTTGATCGACATGTTGCGGCTGCCGGGGATCGGGCCGAAGAAGGTGAAGGCGCTCCACGAGGAGCTGTCCATCGACACGATCGATCAGCTCAAAGCGGCCTGCGATGCGGGGACCGTCGCGGCGCTCAAAGGCTTCGGCAAGAAAACCCAAGACAAGATCCTCGAAGGCATTGCGCTGCTCGATTCCTTCGGCAAGCGCGTCCGCTTCGACCAAGCCTTCGCCGTCGGCGTTACCCTCGTCGAGAGATTGCGGGCACTGCCGGGCGTGGATCAAATCGAACTCTGCGGTAGCCTGCGGCGCCGTCGCGACACGGCCAAGGATCTCGACCTCCTCGTCGTCAGCGAGGACCCGCAGCCGATCATGGACGCCTTCGTGAATCTGCCCGAGGTCGTGCAGGTGCTCGGACAAGGGCCGACGAAGTCGAGCATCATGGCGAAGCTCTTCCTCGGCACCGAAGCGATCGTCCTCAACGCCGATCTGCGCGTCGTCACGGCGGAGCAATTCCCCTTCGCGATGATGTACTTCACCGGCAGCAAAGAGCACAACATCCGGCTGCGCCAGCGCGCCATCGAACTCGGGTTGAGCTTGAACGAATACGGCCTCGGCGACGACGCGGTCACGGCGAAGTGCAAAACCGAGGCCGACATTTACAAGGCCCTCGGCATGGCTTACGTCGCCCCGGAGTTGCGCGAGGACACCGGCGAAGTGGAGGCGGCGCAGGCCGGGGGGTTGCCGAAGCTCATCGAACCGTGCGATCTGCGCGGGGTCTTCCACAACCACACCGCGGCCAGCGATGGCACCGCGACTTTGGAAGTCATGGCGCGCAAATGCCTCGCCTTGGGCTGGGAATACTTCGGCGTTGCGGACCACTCGCAGAGTTTGAAGATGGCCGGGGGCCTCAGCCCGGAGCGCGTCCGCGAGCAGTGGGCCGAAGTGGACGCGCTGAACAAGAAGCTCAGGGGCATCCGCATCTTGAAGGGGATCGAGTCGGACATCCTTCTCGACGGCTCGCTCGATTTCGACGACGAGTTTTTGAAGGGCTTCGACTACGTCGTGGCCAGCGTCCACACGCATTTCGGACTGGGCGAAGACGAGCAAACCGCCCGCGTTTGCAAAGCCTTGAGCCACCCCGCGACGACAATGCTCGGCCACGCCACCGGTCGGCTATTGCTCCGCCGGCCGGGGTACAAGCTCGACATCGAACGGGTGATTCAAACCGCCGCGGCGCACGGCAAGTTCATCGAGATCAACGCCCAGCCCTCGCGGCTCGATTTGGATTGGACCCATGTGAAACGCGCCAAAGCGCTGGGCGTGAAGTTGGTGATCAACCCGGACGCCCACAGCCCCGACGATTTGGAACTCACGCCGTTCGGGATCAACGTCGCCCGCCGCGGTTGGTTGACGAAAGCCGACGTGTTCAACACGATGGGCTTAAAGGATGTGTTGACGGCGTTGGGAAGAAAGTGAGGGCCGCTCCTCACTTCACCAGCGTACAGGCTTCCAACCACACGGTGCCGTCGCCCGCTCGATTCTGCAACGTGCCGACGACGGTGACGCGGCCGCCGAGCGGTATCGTCCGGAATGCCGCACGCTGGCTCCACTCCGGCATGCAGACGACGACGGGGCCGGGAAAACCGAACCACGAGGGCCGGCTGGCCAAGGCGATCCAAGATGCAACGCGGCCATAGCCCGGCTCGGTGGCGGCCACGACCGTCCCGACAACTCGCAGGTTGTTGCCGGGCGTCGGCCGATGTTTGTTCGCGTTCAACTGGGCCACCAAAGCTTCCGCGGTGAAGTCCGTTGGGGAAACCAAAGGGCCGTCGGGCGGTTCGTCCTTGTTCCACCACTCCGGGTAGTCGGCCCGCGCCACCCAGCGGTATTCGGACTCGCCGTTCGCATCAAGGAATGCGAAGCGTCCGAAGGTGTCTCGGAAATACCCCTTGGGGCCTTCGGCAAAAGCCATGCTTCGGACCTTGCCCGTAGCGGTATCGACCACAATGCCTTCGCATCGGTTCTCGGCCACGAACAGTTCACCCCCCTCGCGGTAGACGTAGACGGTCCTCTGTTCGCGGAGGTATCTTTCGCGGGCCAGCACCAATCCGTCCTTCCGCACGGTCACGGTCTTGTCGTCCAAAGTCACTTCGGTTTCGAGCGTGTAGCCGTCCACTTCAGTCGTCGCGCTGCGGGTCTCGAACGTGACGGTGCCGAAGAAGAAAGCCAACACGACAAGGACCATGTAGCCGACGAAGAGCAGTGCCGCAACGCAGCACAAGCCCATAGCGATGCCGCAGATCCACAGGCAGATTCGGTAAACGGTACGGTGAGCAGCCACGGCGATACTCCGAAATCAGTCCGCGTCGGGGTCGACGCCGAGTTCGCGGAGCTTGGCGGCCAAGCGGAGCTTGGCAGCGGATTCGGCGTCGGCGCGTGTCTGCTCGGCCTCAGCCCGGTGCTTTTCCGCATCCGCCCGCTCTGTTTCCACTTCCGCGCGGCTCCGCTCCTCTTCCGCGAGCTGTGCATTCCGCCGGATTTCCGTCATCAGTTCCCCGATCCGATCCGCACGGGATTGAAACGGCCGACCCGAGGGCATGAGCAACAATAACTCGCCTTGGGATTTTTCGAAGCGGGTGCCCAAGCGCGGACTGATGTATCCGAGGATTTTGCGGATCCGCCCGAGCCGCTCACCGCGACGAACGTAGCCTTCTACTTCTTTTTCATCGGGGTCAATGACGTAGTACTCTTCGACGCCGTAGCGCGAATAAAAATTGAGTTTGGCATCGAGTTCATCATCGGTATTGCTCTGGGACAGCACCTCGAAGACGACCTGTGGCCCGAGTCCGCTTTCCTTCCACTGCAGATAGCTCCGGCGGTGCCCGGGGGGCCGACCGAAGACGACCATCGCATCCGGTGCGGCGCTGATGCGCGCATTTCCTTCGACGGGATACCAGAGCAGATCCCCGGCGACGAAGATTTCCTGTCCCGCAAAAAGCTCGCGGAGTTCGCCGACGATCATCACCATCCAGTCCCATTGAAGGGTGTTGTCGGCCATCGGCTTGCCATCGCTTTCCGGGTAGAGGATGTCGTCTTCGGAGGGCGCGGCGAGGAAGCCCGAGCGCGGGGACACGCGCAGATCGGGGTCGCGGAACGGCGAAATCCGGGGGGCGACGGCGCTCATCTCGTTCTCCGGTATGGGTTCGGGGCGATGTAATTATACCCGGTACTTCGGATTCGCTTCCAAATACGCCTTCACCCGATCCGTCCGCCCGATCGCCACTTTCAAAAACTCCACGGCTTCCAACATGCGCTCATCGGTCTCGGCGCAACTGAACCGCAGGAAGCCTTGGCCCGCGGCGCCGAAGCACTCGCCGCCCAAGCAGCCGACCCCCTTCTTATCGTCGGCCGCTTCGAGCAGGAACATCGCTAGGCCGTGGGAACGCATGCCGAGCTTCTCGCAGATCGGCTGCACATTGGCGAAGACGTAAAACGTCCCCTTCGGCATCTTCACCGCGACGCCCGGCACCGTCTGCAGCGCCCCGACCATCAACTCGACCTTCTTGTGGAATTTGGCCATCGTCGCGGTGCGCTCGTCCGTGTCGTTCTCGATCGCGGCCTTCCCGGCCATCTGCACCATCGGCGGCGTACACGACACGCTCGTGTTGATCATCTTCCCCATCAGTTCGATGATCGCCTCCGCCGCGATGGCGAAGCCGAGGCGCCACCCGCTCATGCTGTAGCTCTTGCTGAAGGTGTACGCCGCGACGCACTGCTCCATCATCCCCGGCTCCGCGAGGATGCTTTTGTGCTGCCCTTCCCACACCATGTGGCAGTAGGGTTCGTCGCTGAGCAGCGCGATGTCCTTCCCGCGGATCAAGTCGGCGATGGCTTTCAAATCGTCCGGCGTGGCGACGCCGCCGGTCGGGTTGTGCGGCGAGTTGAGGAAGATGGCTTTCGGCTTCGGCGACGTTTCGAGGAAGTGCTTCACCGCGGCGGGGTCGGGGCGGAAGTCTCGCTCTTGCTTCAGCGGCGTGTAGATCGCCTTGGCACCGCGGCGGTTCACGTTGGGTTCGTAGGTCGGAAACGCCGGGCTGAACAAAAGCACTTCATCGCCCGGCTCGAGAAACGCTTCGCAGAAGAAAGTCTCGAACGGCTTGGCCCCGGGCGCGACGACAACGTTCGCGGCCGTGGCGGGGATGCCGAACTCTTCGCGCACTTGTTTGGCGCAAGCTTCGCGGAAGGCCGGCAGCCCGAGGCTGGCGCAGTAGCGCGTCAACCCCGCATCGATGGCGTCCTTGCCGGCCTTCAGCGCACTCGAGCTACTGGGGAACGGGCTATCGCCGATTTGCAGGGCGATGATATCCTTTCCCGCGGCCTTCAGTTTGTTGGCGACGGCGAGGACGTCGAAGGCGGTCTCGGTGCTCAGCGACCGGGCGAAGGCGCTATACGTGACGGGGCGGCTCATGGCGAAATCCGGGGATCGGGAACGGACCGGAGAGGTGGTGCTATGAAATGGAGTGGGATCCGGAGCGTACAGTCGGCCGCAACGATTTCCAGTCATTGGTGGCCACCTCCGTCCGGCTGACAAATCGATTCTGCTGCAATGGACCACTATCCGAGGAGACACGGAGAGTCGTAGTGTCGGAAAAGCCGTCACTTAATCTGTTGAAGGTCCGGGTGAATTATAGTTACACTTGTTCACATACTGGCGTCAGATATCCCGTCGCACCGAACCGTGGGAAAACGAGTTCGCACCCATGGGCGTAGGACTGCGCAAGTGGATCAAAATTGAAGTCTTCGCCTGTAGTTAGTCCATAGTGCTCAGAAGCGAGGCTCAGGTTACTGAATCTCTGAGGCAGAACACACGAACGTAGTCTCACGGCGACATAGGTTCCCACACGTATTGTCGTTCTTATATATGTAAGATTACTGTATATGTTCAATCTTCATGCTCCCGCGAAATATCCGATTGACAACCGAGGAACGCCCAAATAACGTACCCCCAACTCACCGGGGGATTATCCCTCACCATCACTCATCCCTATTTCCTTACTGGAGGATTCCATGCGATTGGTCTCTGCGAAGTTCTTGGGCTACATGCTCGCACTGCTCGTGCTTGCAGTCGCGACCCAACCGGCTGAGGCTGGTTACACATACTCGTTTGAAGGAATCACAAACAACAAGATCCCTGACATTGCGGCCGGCGAATTGCAGTTAAGAGTCGATGTGCTGGATGCGGGCAGTGGTAAAGTCTCCTTCAAGTTTTACCACGTGGGCGCTTCTCCCAAGGCGATGTCGATCACGGATGTCTACTTCGATGACGGATCACTGCTCGTCGGTATCACCTCAATCACCTCCAGTACAGGGGTCTCGTTTACAGGTGGTTCCTCCAGTCCGGGCGAACTTCCCGGCGGGAACGCGATTAATTTCAACACGACCGCAGGGTTTTTGGCCGATTCGAACGCGCCTGCTCAACCCAATGGTGTGAACCCGGGGGAGTGGTTGACGATCACCTTCAACTTGATCAACGGCAAAACCTACGCGGACACCATCACGGCCCTCAGTTTGAGCCTCGCTAACCCCGGCGTGGATATGACAAATGGCTTGCGCATCGGCATCCACGTCCAAGGCTTTGCGAGGGGCGGGAGCGAGGCCTTCATCAATGGGGAGCCGGGCCCAAGCGTGACTGCAATTGAAACTCCGGCCCCGGCCGGGCTCGTGTTGCTCGCGTCGGCGATGCCTTTCGCCTTCGGTCTGCGCCGCTGGTTGAACCGTCGCGTTATCGCGGCCTAAGTTCAATCCGACCGCTTCTGACAAGACAATGGGCCGCGGAGATCATCTCCGCGGCCCATTGCTTTGTTTCGACTCTGCTCCAACTCGTCACTTCATTCGATCCCCCACTCCGATTTACGACTTCGCCCCGATCACCCGCTGCAGCGGGGTGATGATCTGCGGGATGACGTGATCCGTCACCAGTTCGTCCAAAATGCGCTTCTGGTTCAGGTAGGACTCCCAGTAGTTCTTATACGGCTGGCGGCCCCAGAATTGGCGGATCGTGAAGTAGACCGTGATCGGCGATTCCGAGAAACTGCCGGTGCGGACTTGGTAGGCGCTCGTCCGCGTTTCGACGCTCAGCCGCGCTTGCAATTGGCAGCTGTCGTCGAGCGCCAGCATCATGCTCGGCTGGTAATTCAGCATCCGACTGCCGGGCAACCGCAGCAGCGTGTCGAAAGGCCCCTCCGCCGCGAGGGCCTCGGTCACGACTTCGTCGTGGTTGCCGCCGAAGGTGAGATCGAAGTAGTACTGCACGTCGAGGGCGTCGGTGTCCAAGGCGTGGATGCCGAGGTGGTAGGGCGCCATCTCCAAAATCTTCTCGTGTTGCTCCTCGGCGTCTTCGAGACTGGGCGGGTTGACGAACCCCGATCCGAGCCGGCGACCGTCGACCGAAACGCTGCGATAGCTGCCGGAGTCGCGCTCTTCTTCGAGGACGTGTTCCGTGGCGTCGCGGCGTTCGAAGTCGGTCATCTTCGGATACTGCTTGCGGACGCTGTCGAAGAAAGTCAGGAGGGTCTCGCGGTTGTTGGGGAGATCGACCTTGCTGGCGAGGTAGACGTTGAAACCGAAGTCGTCGCACAGGGAAGCGTAGGAGTTCATGGTGTCAATCCTTTCGTCGGCCTAGGTCCGGCCTCGTTCTGGCTTATTGTTCGGGCGCGGGGGGTGAGAAGCAAGGCTCTCGTCGCACTTCGTACCCGGATAGGGGTTCGGGGTGTGGGGTTTGAGGGGGATAACGGGCGCCACTCCTGTCAACGCAAAGACCCGCGCCGAGGGGCGCGGGTTCTCGCGATTCGGCCGACTAGTCAAATCTCACCTGTGGCGCCTGGCCCCGAGTTGGGCGGCGATCGAAGGCAGCTTTAAATTCCAAGCCAAGCCGAGCAATGCCAGCGCCCGAATCGTGTAGTAGCTCACGTCAATTTCCCACCAACGCAACCCATGGCGGGCGGACGTTGGAAAGGCGTGGTGCGTGTTGTGCCAACCTTCGCCGAGCGCCAAGATGCCGAACACCAAATTGTTCCGGCTGTGGTCGTCGCTGTGGAATGGGCGGAATCCCCACAAATGGCAGGCCGAATTGACGCTCCACGTGACGTGGTGGACGAGGAACACGCGCACCAAGCCGCCCCAAATCAGGCCGGTCCAGACGCCGTTCCACGATCCGGAGATCAACCCGCCCAAGACGGCCGGGATGATAAAGCCGAGGGCCGCCCAGAGTCCGAAGAGCGCGCTGGCGATGCGCAGGGTCGGGCTGGACGCCAAATCTTTGACGTACCGTTCGAGGTGCGGCGGGTCGGCGTCGAAAGCCCAGCCGATGTGGGAATGCCAGAAGCCGAGGAGAAACCCGGCGACGCCTTTGCCGCTGTGGTGCGGGGAGTGGACATCGTCTTCGGTATCGCTGTGCTGGTGGTGCCGGCGGTGCAGCGCCACCCACTTGAACAGCGACCCTTGCACGG
>JAYTBD010000630.1:0-3604 GCA_043737155.1 Fimbriiglobus sp.
GTGAACACCGCCCGGCCGAGCATCAACCGCTCCGGCACCAAGCCCCAGCCGCGGCCGTCGTGGCTCTGCGAACTGTTGTCGCCGAAGCAGAGGAAGTGCCCCGGCTGGATGTAGAAAGTATCGAGTCCGCCGTCGGAGCTGCGCGAATTCGTGTAGTACGTGTCGCGCGATAGCACGATGTTCGAGATGGTCGCATCGCCCGTCACTTCGACCGCGGCCGGTTCGTTGATGTCATTCACCGTCGTCCAGCCTTCGCTCTTACCGTCGGCGGGATCGAAGGTCGTCGGCACTTCGTACGGGTAGTCGGATTCGCCGCCGAAGTCGATGGCGGAGCCGTCGACCCAAACGCGCAGCCGGCAGTCGACATTGGCGAAGCGGAGAGTGTACGCCCCGGCTTTCGTCATCGGCGTCGGTCGCGCGGCCAATTCCTTCCCGCCCGGCCCGGTGCGGATGAGCTTGACGTTGCCGTCGACGAATTGCGCTTGATAGCGGTTCGGCCCGCGCGCCAGGTCGAGGGTGACGCTCGACGACGGCCCGGCGATTTCGACTTTGCACTCCGCGATCAAGTCGCCCACCCAGTTGTCGTTGTCTTTCTCGTCGGGGTTATCCTCGCCGACGTTTTGGCTGGTGAACGAGCCCCGGCTGAAGGAGTTGTACCCCATGAAATTCGTGATCTGCTGCGGTTTCGGCGCTTCCGAGAGGTCGCGCATCCGCTGGGTGTTCTTCACCCGGAGATGCTCGTACTTCAGGAACCCGCGGCCGGGGCCGGTGTGCGTGTAAACCTTCTGGCCCTTCTCCGGATTACCCCAGCCCTGCCCGCTCGTCTTCCAACGCGGGGGCACCCCTTTGTTCAAGAGATCCTGCGCTTGGTGGTCGTTGTTGTAAACGATGCGCATCATCGCCAGCATCTGGTCGTCGGGTTTGCGGATCAATTCGAAGCCGTTGACACCGACCGGAAAGCCCGCCTTCTTCGCCTCCTCGAACGCGGTCTTGGCTTTCGCGGACAACCTGTAGGTGTTGCTCAAGTCCCAGTGATCTTTCGGATCCTTCGGAAGGCCGAGATCCTCCTGCGGGTACTCCAGCGACTTGTGGACGAACAGATCGCCGTGGTAGATGGCGATGGTCTCGCCGCCGAAGCCGACGAGCCGCTTGATGTAGTTCTGCGCGACGTGATCGACCTGCGGGTTCTCGGGGAACTTGAAAACCACGACGGAGCCGCGGTGGTCGATTCGCATCGCCTTGTGCACCAGCACCCGGTCGCCGTCATCGGAGTCGATCTCGGTGCGATAATAGCCGGGGGACGGTTCGACGAATTTGAACTTGCCGGGGAAGTCGCAATTGGGGCAATGGTAGCCGACAACGGGGGCTTTGCCCGACCCTTTGCGGCCTTCGACTTCCTCGCTGGAGTTCACCGGGAACTTGTGGCCGCACTGCTCGCACTGCACGGTTTTGTGGTAGCCGAGCAGCGTTTCGGCCATCGAACCGGTCGGGATGACGAACGCCTCGACGACGAACAGTTTGAGGATGAGCACGAGCACGACGACGAAGACGATGGTCTCGACGAGTTCGCGCAAGGAGTCTTTGTGGGGCTTCTTGACGGGGATCGTTTTCGCGGCGCTGCTCATGCGGTCGATCTCGCTCGGCCCGGGGTGGCGATCATCTCAGGAATCGGAAGCGGTCCCAGTCGATGGTCTGGAAGCGGCGCTCGTTCCCGTTGAGCACCAGCCGGCCGATCCGCAGGGGCTGGTGCACCAAGAATGGTTTACCAATAAAATCCCCTTCCGGCACGCCCGGCTTCGCCCAAGCCCGGCTATCTTCGGAACTCGGCGAGTTATCCCCGAGAAGGAAATACTCCCGCGGGCCGAGGGGGCAGTCTTCGTCGATGGCATTTTCCCCCTCGGAACGGTACTGCACATCGCGCGACAGTTTCAAGTGCCCGATTGCGACCGACACCCCCTGCGCTCGAATTTGCAAGGGTTGCTTGGTGCCTTTGCGCTCGGGGGGAAGCTCGTTGCCGAGTTTCGGGACCGCGATTTCCAATGCCGCGCCGACCGGCCAGCCGTTCAGACTGGCGCAGGCGCGCCGATCCACGAACGCCAATTCTAGTCGGCAACGCTCGCCGGGCTTCAACCGCAACGCCGGGAATCGGACGGGTGCCGTACCGCCATCGTGAGATAGCATCGATGGATCAGAGCCGTCGATGGCGAGGTCGAGCCGGACCGTGTCGGAGCCGTCGCCCAAACGGAAGGACAACATTCCCAATCCGGCGACGACTTCGATCTCGCAATCCAAAATGAAATCGTGGACCGGCTTCGGAACGCCGCGCGAACCGTTGTAAGCCTGGTCGTCGCGGATGAGTTCGTCGAGCCCGGTATCGACGTTGCGATGGCGGTAGGTCACACCGAGGACACCGTCGCCCGCATCGAGCACGAGGCGGTTGTCCACGAGGATATTCTCGATCTTCGTCGCCGGCATTGCACCCTTCGGCGTCGGCAATTTCAACGGGCTCATCGGTTCCACCGTCCACCGCACGGCCCAGCCCATCGGCTGCGGCGGGTGATCCAGTGAGAAGATCGGAATCGACATCTCGCATAGTGCGTCGGGCGGTTTGCGGAGGAGTTCCCCGTTCGCATAGACATCGCCGTCATGGATGCGGATCCGTTCGCCGGGCAACCCGACAACGCGCTTGACGTACGGAATCTTCGACTCGTCGGGTGCATGGAATACGGCCACTTCCCAACGCCTCGGCGGGCGGATGCGAAAAACGCAGCGATCCACGAGCAACCGATCTCCCGCGATGTTTTCGGACAGCGGCAGCATGTTAATTTTGGACAAGCCGCAATTCGGGCAGTACGCGGACGTCTGCGGGTTGGGTTGATCGTCGGCCGGTGTGCCGACGACGATCGGGAACTCGCAGCGCGGGCACGGGCATTCGCGGTGGTTGCCGTAAATGGTCGGGGCCATGCTGCCGGTGGGGACGCCATGCGGTTCGACGAAAGTGGTGCGGACGACGAGGAACAAGCAAAAGATGAGCGCGAGGATTTGGAAGAAGCGCCGGAACATCCGCCCGAACGAGAGTTCTTCGGCGGCGGTGTGAGTGGCGGATGGCGCGACGGAATCCAAATGTTGCCGTCCGGCTCGGGGAAGGAGACTGCGGAGTTATCCTACTCCGAACCGGGATGATCGCTCGACATACCCACAACACCCACACGAGCCACCGGGCTTGCCCCGGTGGGGCATCGAACGGCATGGTCCTACCGGGGGCAAGCCCGGTGGCTCGTGATGGACATCTCGCACCGACAATCGATCGCGCAAATTCCCGCTTCGAGATTTGACTTCCCGGAATGGGAGCGTATACTCCCATTCAGTATACCTAATTCAACTTCACGGAGTTCCACTCATGGTCGCCACGCTTCCCCTCAATCGGCTCGGATACGACTCCCCGCCGGCGCAACTGCCCGAACTCCCGAAATCGGCCCGCGAGCGCGGCCGGCTTTGGAGCGACGCCGTGTTCCAAGCGGTGCTCGCGCTGAAGAACAACTGACCCACCGGGATGCACACATCGCCTTGGCCGCGGCGAACTCGATCCTCGAACTCGAACGGA
>JAYTBD010000631.1:0-8740 GCA_043737155.1 Fimbriiglobus sp.
ATCCTACATCGGATCCCCCGCCGGACAAGAGAGCAATTCGGGGCGGCGGGTTCGCGGATGAGGAACGAACATGGCCAAGTCCAGGGTCTTAGCGGCCGCGCATCAGCCGGATCTTTTCGATACCCCGGCCGAAGCGGTTGCGCCGGTCGCCAAAACCCTCTCGCAGAACCTGCCCGCGAATTTCCCACCGACTTGGGTCGATGCCATCGGCGATGAGTTCGACAAACCTTACTTCGCCGAACTCCGTCAGTTCATCGTCGCCGAGCGAAAAGCCGCCGACATTCTCCCGCCCGCGGCCGATGTGTTCAACGCCTTCCGGGCCACGCCGCTGGATCGCGTCCGTGTCGTCATCTTGGGGCAAGATCCCTACCCGACGCCGGGGCACGCGCACGGATTGTGCTTCTCGGTGCGACCCGCCGTCAGGCTGCCGGGGTCGTTGCGAAACATTTACCGCGAGTTGGAATCGGACCTCGGCATTCCACCGGTGGCGCACGGCTTTCTCGAGAGTTGGGCCAACCAAGGGGTGCTGATGCTCAACGCCGTGCTCACGGTGCGCGCGGGTGCGCCGAATAGCCACAAGGGGAAAGGCTGGGAAAAATTCACCGACTCGGTGATCGCGGCGGTGAACGCATTGCCGCACCGGGTGGTGTTTTTGCTGTGGGGCAGCTTCGCGCAGAAGAAAGCGGCTGGCGTCGATGCGAAGAAGCACTCGATTATCAAGGGGGTCCACCCATCGCCGTTGTCGGCGGAGAACGGCTTCTTCGGCAGTAAGCCGTTCGGCAAAGTGAACGCGGAGTTGGAAGCGGGCGGGCAGGAGCCGATCGATTGGCGCCTGCCCGCGACGGCGGGGTGAATCAGTTCCTACTCATTCCAGACACTTGAAGCTTCCATTTGCCGTCTTCTCGGATGCATGGAATCGTACTCACTTTGCCATCGGCGTGTTTGACGATGACGCTCGCGGAGTTGCCGCCCGAGGTGTAGGACTCGATCGTCGGTTTGCCTTTGCCGAACGGCGTCATCGCGTCTTTGTTCTGGGCCTTCGTGTCGGCGACGACGGCCACGAACAAGTCCCGGCCTTTTTTGTCTCTGAATTTGGCACCATCAGGAGTGTTCTTTTTGGATTCCAACGACAAGGAAATCAGATCTTGGGATGCCTTGTCCGTGCGATCCCACATTCCACCCCCATCGCCTTTGTCAGCCGCGTCGATGAAGTCTTGCACGGCCGCCTTGGGACTGTCGTTGAAGAATAAGAAATAAGCCGCGGTCGCCCCGCCGCCGCACAGCACGAATAGCAGCGCGACGGCCCCGCCGATCAGAAGTAGCTTCTTCGAGCCGCCTTTCTGACCCTTCGACTTGTACTTCGATTTCTTTCGCGGCTCGTCATCCTCTTCCTCATCGTCGTCGTCATCATCGTCGCGTTTCTTGGCGGCGGTTTTCTTTCTCGGTTCGTCGTCCTCCTCGTCATCGTCGTCGGCGTAAACTTTGGCGGGCGCGGCTTTGGCCACGCTTTTCTTCTTGGGTGGCGGTGTATCGTCGTCCTCATCATCATCATCGTCGTCGATCGGCTTGGCGGGTTTCTTCTTGGCCACGTACTTGGGCTTGGGCTTCGGTTTCGGCGCGGGTTTGGATTTCTTCTTCTTGTCGTCCTCGTCGTCGTCCTCTTCCTCGTCTTCATCGGAGTAGGCTTCGTCGTCATCTTCGTCTTCGTCGTTGATGAATTTGCCGATCACGGGGAGGCTCCGGGCGGATGAATGCGGGGAATGATCACGCGGGAAAAGGTATCGCAGCCGGACCGAAGCTTCAAGCGGATTCGCGCGGGAGCCGGAAGCGGATGCGGAACGTGGTGCCGCGCCGCAACTCGGATTCGATGGCGAACTCGGCGGCGTGGTGCTCGAGAACCATCGCCACGAACGACAAGCCGAGGCCCATCCCGGCGGAGTGACCTTCGTAAAGGGCGTTGTCGCGCTTGGTGCTGAAGTGCGTTTGCAAACATTGCGCCCGCACTTCTTCGCTCATGCCGATGCCGTTGTCCGAGACTTCGAGCGAAGCGGACTCGTGGTCCGCCGTCAGCTTCAACATCAGCGTCCCCCTCCAGCCCGCGGCGTCGAGCAATTTCTGCTTGCGCTCCGCCGGGCCGGCTCGCCGGGCTTCCTCGCGGAGGTGATTGCGCATCTCGAAGGTGGCATCGCGGGCGTTGAAGATCAGGTTTTCGAGGGCTTGTTGCAAGTGCGAGAAATCGCCTTCGATGCGGACGGGCTCCGACGGCAGCGCCGCGTCGATCTGCAACTTCCACTTGTCCCGGCCGACGTCGTGCCACGTGTGGACCAGCGTTTTTACAAACGGGACGAGGTCGATGCGGGCCAAGCTCGATTCGTTGGGATCGCGGCGGACCGTGCGCAGGATCTCTTGGAGGCGGTCCGTCACGGTGCCGAGCGTGGCTTGGACTTCGTGGAGCATCCCCGTTTGCGGGGCGGTCAGACCGTCGACCTCCAAGCAACGCTGAAGAAGGTCATTCGGGCGAACGAGCAGGTTCTTGATGTTGTGGGCGTAGCTACCCGCCATGATGCCGATGCTGGCGTAGATCTGCGATTTCAACGTTAGCGCGGCGGTCTCGGCACGCTCCGCCCGGCGGTCGAGTTCCTCGTTCTCGCGCTCGGTTTGCTGCTGCTGAAAGCGCGTCTGCAACAATTCGCGTTCTTGGTGCTCCGCCGCGGCGAGGACCTTCAATTGTTCGGTCTCCCGAGCGTGCTCATGCCGGACGAATCGCGCTACGAACACGACGGCGATTAAACTGGCCGCGATGAGTACCGCCCCCGCGACGAGGGATTCCCGGCGGCGATCCCGCTCGCGGCGCTGGAGCTTGTTGAAAGCGTGGAGCTGGTATTCGCATTCGACTGTGACGTCATGTCCGTGCAGGCTGCTCGGCGAATAGCGGAGTGTCCGCACGCGCGTGCTCGTGTCGGCGAGCGGGCGGGGCAGCGGGTTGACCCAAGCAATGATTTCGTCGTCGCCCTCGTCGGCGGGAACCGCGACTGCCAAGCGGAACAGGATCGGGAACCCCGGGAGCTTGTTTTCGTAAGCCCGCGTCGGTTCGGCGAGCGCCCGGAGTTGCTCCGCGAGTTCGGCGCGCTTCAACGCGACATCCGCCGGGAGCGCGCGGCCGGCCCGCGCTTCTTCCCGGAGATGCAGGTACTCGCGGATCAGTTCCAAGAGGGTCTTGCGGAAGGGGCGGGTTTCATCGAGCCACTCGCGGACGATCGCTTCGTCCGATTCTTCGGACCAACCGGCGCGGGCGTAGAGGAGGCTCGCGAGCCAGCCGACGAGGACGATCCACACGACGACGAACGGGGCCAAGCCGATGGTGTAATTGCCGAGAACGCCCCAGTGGAAGCGCGGGGATCGCGGCGAGGCGAGTGGGGGGTTCACGGTTTGATCGCCCCCGCGTCGTTGCCGACGGTCAGTTGGCCGGTGCTCTGCCAAGCCCGCGTCGCATCGCGTCGCCAGACCGACAATTGCGCCGTCCCCCGCGCCCCCTCGGCATCGTCGCGCGGGAGCAGCGTCACGACGAATTCGCCGGTGCCTTGCAAACGGTCGCCGGTCGAATCGAAGAACGCGGGCCGCCGGTCGTGGAGCCGGGCGATGAGGTCGTCGCTGCGATCCACCATGCCGCCGGACGGCGGGTAGCAGCCTTCGCCGATAATGCGGGCCATTTCGGCGAAGTGCATGAACTCTTCGGTGGTGTTGGAATCGCCGCGCGGCCAGCGGATGCCATCGTCCCACGCGATGGGATCGTTGTGCGTGAAGAGCACGAGCGGCACGGGCATGGCGCCGGCGCGCCACGCGAAATCTCCGTCGCGCAACAGTGCGTTCACCGGGATGCCGTCGCCGGTGACGACCACCAAGCGCCGTGAGAGGCGCTGCGATCGTTCGACGATGGCTTGCAGCAGGCGCCGCGCCGGTTGGGTCGCGGCGGGCAAAATGAGCATCGACCGCTGCGGCGGTAGGCCGCGGAGTTCGACGGCGATCCGCTTGGCGGTTTCCTCTTCTTGCGGGTTGGGCCGGATGAAGCCGCCGACGCTGAAGGGGATGCCGTAGCGATCCAATTGAAACGCCGTTTGATTGCCATCGCGCGCATCGGCCCGAGCGTGGAGCGACTTCGAAAACTGCTCGTGCAAGTCGGTGGAATACGGATCGTCGTACCACTGCACCGAAAAGACGTGCGGTCGGTAGCGCGGCGGCTTCGGATGCGCGACGGCGGCCGACGCCACCGCTTGCAAGCTCGTCAGCTCGGTCACCGCGGGGCGGAGATCGGGCGACTGATCGACGAAATCGAGCACCGCATCGGCCATCTGCCGGTTGTTGAAACAAAATCGGAATGAGCGACCCGCGTAGAGATCGATGAGCCGGGTGTCCGATTCCGGGGAGACATTCCCCGCCGTGGCCGTGGTGACGAACAGCGCCGGCCGGTCGCCGCGCCAGTCGCGTTGGGCCTCCATCGCCTTCGCCAAATCGACGGCCCGGTCGCTCGAGCCGCCCCCGATGATCGCGAGCGGCGGACGATCCCGTTCCGCCAAGGCGCGCACCCAATCGGCGGCGCCGATGTCGTTCTGTAGCTTGTACCACCGGATGCGCAACTGCCCATCCCGACCCTTCATTCCCAAGACCAACTCCGGTACCCCCGTCGTGGAATCGAGGAAGGCGTTCGAGCTGTCCACCTGCAAATCGGGTATCGTGCGCCGGGCGCGGAGCCAGCCGGTCACGAATCGTTCCCACGTGGTGTTGGCCGTCGTCGTGTGCAGCCAAGCCATCTCCTGATCGCCATCGGGGACGGGGAGCGGCTCGGCGACGACCGTAGTCTCGCGGAAACCCGGGACGTGCCAATCGAAAGCCAAGAAGGCCACCGGGAGGCAGATCAGCGCGACGAGGATCACCCAGCGGAAGCGATGCACGACGACTCCCGCCCCGTTAGAACGCGATATAAATGAAACTCTTGGAGACGCCGGGGCCGAAGACGACCATCAAAAACACCGAGGCTGCATAGCCGACACCGAGCGCCATGTTCTGCGAGAAGCCCGGCCGCTGGATCCACGCTCTCAATCCGGGGAGCGCGGCGCCGAAGTGGCCGGCCAAACCCGCGAGCATCAACAAGATCACCGGCAGGGGCACGTGATCGATCATCGATTCGCCCGAATTCACACCGAGCAGCGACGCTTGCAATTGCAGCCCCGTCTCCCACGAGGTCATGCGGATGAGCACCAACCCGAAGAGCAACTGATACGTCGTCGCCATCCATGCGATACCGGTCCACAGCGGGTGCGAACGCCACGCGGCCCGTTTGAAAGTTTGATCGAAGGCCCGGTGCAGTACCATCAGCAGGCCATTGTAAGCCCCGTATGCCAACCAGTGCCACGCGGCCCCGTGCCACAGCCCGCACAGCACGAACAGCAGCATCAGGTTGAACGCCGTCCGCGCCGCGCTCCCCCGGCTGCCCCCGAGCGGGAAGTACAGGTAATCACGCAGCCAAAACGACAGCGACATATGCCAGCGCCGCCAAAAGTCCGTGATGCTCGTCGCGAGATACGGCAGGCGGAAGTTCGGCGGCAACACGAACCCGAACCAGCGCGCCATGCCGAGGGCCATGTCGGTGTAACCGCTGAAGTCGCAGTAGATTTGAATAGCCCAGCTCACCGCCGCCCAGCGTTGGATACCGGGCGAATACGCATCGGGGTCGCGGAACACCGGCTCGACGAACAGCGTGTCGAGTTGATCCGCGATGAAAAACTTTTTGAGCACGCCGACCACGACGAGCCGCAGGCCGAGTTCGATCTCATTCCAGCCGACCTTCGGCGGGGTCACCATCTGCGGCAGGAACTCGACCGCGCGGACGATCGGCCCCGCGGCCAACTGCGGGAAGAACGACACGAACAGCGCGTAATCGACGAACTTGCGCACTGCGGGGATCTGCCGGCGATAAACGTCCACGGTGTAGCTGATGCCTTGGAACGTGTGAAAGCTGATGCCCAGCGGCAGCAGGATGTCCCACGTGCGGTCGCCGGTAGCGAAGCCGGCCCAACCCGCGCCGGCCAACGCGTTGTCGAAAACGAAGGTCGTGTACTTGAAGGCGCCGAGCAATCCGAGGTTCGAGACGATGCTCAAAATCAACCAGCGCCGCCGGACGCGGTCGTTTGAACTCACCTCGATGCGGAGGGCCGCGAAGTAGTCGATCGCGGTCAACAGCAGGATGACCCAGAGATAGCCGGGGCTGGCCCACGCGTAGAAGCTCCAACTCGCGAGCGTGAGCCAGAGGTACTTCCACCGCCGCGCGCGGAGCAAATGATATCCGAGCAGCACGGCGATCAGGAAGACCGGGAACGCTTTGTTCGCCAAGATCATCGCCGCGCCTCCGTGCGCGGTCGATCGATTTCGTCCATCCGCGGGAGTTCTTCGCGGAGCCACCCGCAGAATTTCTCGGCCCCCGCGCGGTTCATGTGGATCAGGTCGGCGAAATGATCGTTGTCTAAATCGGCCTCGGAACCCCGCAGGACGATGATTCGGCGCTTCGCGGCCACTCCGCTCAACACCCGGCGGTACTCGGCGAACTCGGCCGAATGGCGCGTTTCCAAATCTTCTGTCACCGGCATGTCAATCAAGACGACTTGGACTGTGTTTTTGTCGGCCCAGTCGAGCAATCGATGGAGATACTCGATGTGGGACCCGGTTTTGTAATTCGCCAAGTACGCGAAGGGCGGGGCCACCCAGCCGCTCGATTTCATGTCGGAGTAGCGCCGGGTCGCGAACCACTGTGTCGGGGAATAACCCGTGCAGCGTTGAAGGGTCGCGTGGATAGCGAGTTGCCGCCGCGCTTCCGCCGCCGACTCGGGGCATGATCCCGGTACGAATTCTTCGCAGGTGTCCGCGGTCCACATTCGGATGCCGTAGCGATGCCGATATAGCGAACTCGCTTTTGAGAATTGCCCCTTGGCGTAGTGCCGGGTCACCCACTCCGCCGCATCCGGTCGGGTCGCTCGCCAATCGCGGACATCGTCGAGGGTCATGAGCGATTGCACGCCGTGCGGTTCGTGTCGACTGTCGTTGAGGTCGCTGGCGGTGATCCCGTAGACGAGCACTCTCGGCGGTGACGGGCATGCGTGGCGCACGGCGAAGTAAACATCGGAGGTGGTCCCGCCGGACAGCCCGATGTTGTAAAAGTCCACGAGTTCCGAGCCGCCCCACGCAATATTCCCGAGGAGTTCCGGATCGACGCCTTCGGACATCGGCGAGCCGCCCGCGAAGACGACGTCGCGCCGCTTTTCGGCGCAGCCGTCGATCCGCATTCGGTATTCGTCGGGGGAATAGCGCTTCCACGTCGAATCGGAGGCCAGCACCGCGAAATCGAGCGCGATCAGCGCGGCGAAGAAACACAGTAACACGCGGCCCCGGCGACGGGGCGATGAAGGGATGGCCGGGGTCATGCCGGGAGAATAACCCGAACCGCGCCGGGAAGAATAGGCGGGATTCGACTTCAGGGTGTCGGTGCGACCAAGGGCCGATCCGCGTGCGGCAGAATGTATTTCATCAGCAGGATCGAATGCAGCAGCGTCGCGACCATGTTGCCGAAGTGGAAAATCTCGTGGTAGCCGATTCGTAGCGGCGGATCGGGAATGGAGTCGGGCCACCGGGCGGACTGAATCAAGGCGCTGACGACGTAAATTCCCGCGAAGAGAAGCAGCAAAGCCATCGCGCGGGCGCTGAGGATGCGCGTATACACTCGGATGGGTACGAGGGCGACCAAGCCCATGGCGATGTAGACGAACAGCAGTCGCTCGGCGACCACATCCGTCATCGCCCAAACCAACACGACGCCCGTGAGTGCCCACCCGAGTTGCAATGCCAAGCTCGCCCGCCGCCACCATTTCGGCAGGATGTATACGCAGACGGGGACACACGAACCGGCGATGAGCAAGAAGATTGCCGACAGATCGAGCCGGCGGAAGAATTCGAACTGCGGGTCGGACTCGGGGTCGGACGCGGGGAGATACCGGAGACTGTGGAACAGACCGCTGCACGTGTAAAGCAGCACGGCGCTGATCACGTACACCAGAACCGAAAAGCGATAGCCGGGCGGATGATGGCGGCTCAGGCGGAAGAGAATCGCCCCGGCGAAGAGGCACCAGACCGCGAAAGCCAAGTGCAGCCCGCCCGCGACCGGATCGTGAAAGTCCATACCCGTTGACCCAACCCCTGCGGCGTGCGACACTCCATCGGCCGCCGGTTGGCCCTTCTCCCGCTCGCCCACGAGGTCGTTATGATATTGGCCCGAATCCGGTTCGTCGTCGCCGGTTTGCTAGCGCTCCTCGGGGTCGCGTTCGCCCAAACTCCAGCTCCGCAGCCCACACTCATATTGAAGGCGCACGCCGACCCGGTCTACTCCGTCGCCGTATCCCCGGATGGCAAACTCATCGCCACGGGTAGCTTCGACAAAACGGTGAAGCTCTGGGACGCCGCCAGCGGCAAGGAACTCCGCTCGCTAACGGGGAAGAACGGCCATTCGAACCTCGTGCTCGGCGTCGCGTTCGCCCCGGACGGCTCGTCGTTGGCGACCGTTTCGACCGACAATCAGTTGAAGATCTGGGACATCGCGAACGGGAAACCGAATTCGATCCTCGCGCACGCCGCGGCGGTGACGCGGGTCGCCGCCAGCGCGGACGGTAAACTGCTCGCCGCGGGTGCCGCCGATGGC
>JAYTBD010000632.1:0-3591 GCA_043737155.1 Fimbriiglobus sp.
TCGTACTTTACGCCGTTGACAACGAGTTCATCCTTAGTCCATTTGATGGGGAGCTTCGGCAGGACTTCGGCGATGGCCGGATTGCTACCCGGGTCGCCGAAGAGGATGGCGTTGCTCGCATCGTCTGGTTTACCCGACGGGAGTTTGCCGCGCAAATGCTTGTCCCACAGGTCGGCGAATTGTTTTTGAACGACAGCGACGTGATCCCCGATGCCCGTATGCCAAGAGTCGTCGGTGGGAAGCGCGACTCGGAATCGCGAACGAAACGCATCGTCGATCGGCCCTTGTTTGCCGGGAGTCTTCTCAATCGCTTCCTCCGCGTCCTTCGCGGTGGTGAACGTCCACTGCCCTTCGACTTTCTTCAGATTGACCGCTTGGCGATCCCGGATGTGTTCAATGTCATCCGGCACCTGCTTCAACCTACCGGCGATGTCGACTTTCTGCCCGTCGATGATTGCGGTGGCAATCAGCCATTCCGCTTCGAGCCGAGGATACACCTGATCGAACCTCAGCCGCCTGATGTTTTTAGTCGTGATCGTGGCCCCATCCTTGTTCTGCACAACATCGAGCACGCTTTTGGAATAATGTTCGTCGAGCCCGCCAATCGACACACCCTTGGCATTGCCCGGATACTGTGTGGTATAGGTCACGAACCGCGCCCGGTCGCCGCGCTTGCCCGCCGCGAGAATTGTCCGATACTCGACATCGAGCGTCGCCAACCAATCCGCGGGTTGCTTGTGCTCCAACCCGGGCGCAACGAGGTGGTTGAATGTGTGTGGCTCCTTGAACCCCTTCAGAGCCGTCTCAATGTTGTCGGCCGCAGCCTTCTGGGCGTCCTTTCCCCCCGAATATGCCACCACCGGGATCATGAAAACGTTCTCCGCGTAGTCCACGGCATCGTAAATGTGCAGGCATTTCTCGATGTATTCAGGGAGTTTGGTGGGTAAGGATTTGATGTATCCACGGGTCGTGGTAAAGCCGGCTCCGGGCCCCATCACCGCGAACGAATCCGGGTGGTGCAGACCGATGTGCCAAGTACCGGCTCCGCCCATGGAAAAGCCGCGCAGGACTACTTCGGGTCGCTTTTTCCGTGCATGCTCAAGTGCCTCTTTCAGCGGAACATCCAATCCGGTCTGCAGCATGGCGCAACGAGTGGCCGTGAAGACGTCGTTCTCCCCAGCCCAGCGGTAGGCGTTGTTGCCGCGCCCATAAACCTCGACGACGATATGGTCTAACTTGGGATCGGCCTTGGCCGCTTCCTTGCCGGCGATGAACTTCACTTCGGTCAGGGTGGCGTCGCGTCCGTGCAGGACCACATCGATTCGGCAAAGCTTTTTCGGGTCATAGTTCGCAGGAAATTGAATCGAATACGGTTGTACCGACCAGTCGATCAAAGACCGGTAGCCGCAAATGATTGGCCGGCCGCGCACTTCACGCCACGGGCTCTTGCCCTCTCCATCATCTTTAACCCGTTTCAATCCCGCATTGAGAACATCCAAAGTCTGTTTCGCCGACTTGTCCGAATACCATTCGCCGTGACGGACTATCCACTCCGCGGCTTTGAGGTAGACCGCAACGTCCTCGTGCGGCAACCTGATCGCTCCGATGGCCGCTTTCAGCTCCGCCGACTTCGCAGCGATTTCCTTCAGCGTCGCCTCGTCGGGCGGGTAGGTCTTCGGCTCGGGGAAGTTCGGTTGGGCACTGGCAAAGGATGTGAGTAAGCCGAGGGCTATCAGGGAGAGGCGAAGCATCGACGCGCTCCGGGTGGGTAGATGCGGACAGTCTACCCGCACAGTGGCGTCATTTCACCAGCGGGGCCGCGAGCTTTAATTTCAAGCTCCACTTCGTGCTCTCGACCGTGCCGCTCTGACGCACTTCCAAATTGTCGAGCAGTTCGATGATGTGCCGTAGTTCGAGGAACTCTTTGAGCACGTCGGCAACACTTTTGCCCGTGAGGCCGGCGAACACCTTGGCGAGTTCGTCGTCGTGCGTGCGCAGGTATTGCTCGAGCGATTTCCAGCCGATGCGCAGGAACGGCGTATCGTCGGCCTGGGCGACATCCTTCTTCGGATCGAAGCGCCGAATCGCTTCCGGCGACGACGCCAACAGGAGGAAATCGCCGCGCTGGCCGAATGCGGGCCGCACCCCGGCCGGGAGGAGCTTGGCGTTCTCCAAATGGTGGATCGCCCCGGCGTCGTCCTTGGTTTCCTTCAACGAGAATTGGTCGTCGTGGGTGCGGTTGTATTCGACGCGGAACATCTGGAAGGCGAAGCTCAGGCCCATCTTCACCGCATCGCCGAGCGAATTGTCTTTGCTGTCCGGGTCGCGGACGCGCAGCGCCACGGTGAGATCGGGGAGCGTCGCTTTACTCGCTTTACCGGGAGGGGTCAGCCAGACGCCCCAATCGGGGCCGATGCTGCGCAGCAGATCGGGAAGGGCATCCTTTCCTACGGCCGGGGCGATTTGCTTGTCGAGCACCTCTTGCAGTTGTTTTAACCCGGGGTCGCTGAGGAAGGTTTTGCCGAGGTCGAGCAACTGCGGGAGGTCGAGGCGACCGGCGAGCGCGAACAGCGCTTCGGCGGGAATGTGCGACCAGAGCGCCGACGCTTTCGGAGTGCCGACGAACGGCTTCAACTCGGCGGGCAGCGTCTTCGGGTCGAACGAGGCGTGCAGGGCGAGTTCGACATCGGCGCCCAGTTCGACCGCTAGCGCCACCGAGTTCGTCGAACTCCAGATGCGCGCGAATTGCTTGAGGAACGCCTTGCCGTGGTCGTCTTTGGTGGCGGCGATGCGCGCTTGCAACTCGGCGTCGAGCGGCCGCGGGTGGAAGATCGCCGCGAGGGCCGCCTTCGACAATCCGAGCTTGTCGTAAGCGTCGAGAAACGGAGCCGATTTCGGCGGGGTCGCTTCCAGCGCTAGCACTTGCTTGACGAGGCGCTCGTCCTTGGAATAGGCGAACACGCCCTCGCGGAGAAAGTAGAACTCGGTCGACCCATCGGTCTTCTCGCGTTGGAAGTAACCGAATTCGCCGACCATTCTCTCGGTGAGCGCTTTCAATTCCCCGGATTTCGTCTGCGCATCGTTGAAGTCGACGAGCAGCTTGGCGAGCGTCTTCGGATTGCGCGCCTTCACCATCAGCACGCCGGCGTCGTCGTCCGGAGTGCCCGCTGCGCCGGGTCGGTACGCGTAGACGATAGCGTCGCCCAAGATGTCGTCGCGGAGTTGTTCGACGGTCAGGTGCAACGTGTCGGTCAACACGGTTTCGAGGGCGAGGATCTTGTCGAACGCATCGGCGTTCAAGATCGTTTGACCCAAGTCCGACTTCTTCAAAAGCTCGACGAACGGCGATTTGGCGATGCGCTCCGAATGGCCTTTCCAATCTTGTGCGACGAAGCAGATCGTACTTTCCGGCGGGACGCTCCGCAGCAGATCCTGGGTCGGGTTCGCCGAAGCCGCCGTTGCAAAACCGAGACAGACGAGCAGGCACAAACGCATCATCGAAATTTCCTCGGCCGGCTCAAGATCGGGGCTTAGCGGGGGCGATGCCGAAGTCGCGGAGCATGCGGTTCATCGCCCGGCGCGGTTGGCTGG
>JAYTBD010000633.1:0-3588 GCA_043737155.1 Fimbriiglobus sp.
AGCGACGGACCGCACCGTGAGGAATCAACGTCTGCGAAACCGGATCGGTCCGTCGCTCACGCGTCCGGCTCGTAAATCCCACTGCCCCCGACTCAATACCGCCAGGTCAAATCGAACGTGAAGCGGTACTGGAAAATGTCCTTCGCCCCCACCAGCGGCAGTTCGAATGCCCCGCCGAGTTGCCAGCGATCGCTCAGCTTCACGCGGGCCCCGGCGGCGATGGTCAGCAATCCCGTGCCGGCGCGCTGCGAGCCGAAGTTCGCCAAGTCGCGCCCTTCGACGCCGAGGTTGGTCGCGCTGCCGTCGGTGGTGTAGCGGATCCAGTTCATTTCGATCAGCGGGAAGATTCGGCCCTTGTTGCCGACGTCGAAATCGAGGTGGCCGCTCAGGTAGAAGTAGTCGCTGCGGACCTTGTTCGTCGAGAACGAGTAGCCGGTGGAGGCCAGCCCGTTGAACGTCCCGAGTTGCGTTTCCCAGAGCCGCCGACCGGCCGAGATGTACGGTACGATCGACAGCCGGCCGGTATCTTGGAACGCCCGTCGCGACCCGGACGGAATCTGGAACGTCCCCCCGGCCGTGATGAGCGTCTTTGTCGCCGGATCGCGGTAGAAGACGTACTTCGGCCCCAAGTGGATCTCCGAGAAGCCGAAGCTGTCTTCGACCGTCGAGCCGCTGGCGGGGTTGAACCCGGTCAGGCCGAACTTGTTCACGACGAGCGAGAAGCGCTCGGTGATGGCCAGTCGCCCCTGCACGCCGACGAACCACGCGTTGCCGCCTTGGAACAGCCCGGCGCCGCCTGGGATGCGCTGGTAGATAAAGATCGGCCGGACCTCGGTGAGCGAGCGCGGATCTTCGAACAGGAACGGGTTCGTCACCGGCGAGGCGAAGTTGTCGAACTCGCAATCGCTCTTGAAGAGCTTGCGGTCGCGGTCGAAGAAGCCGCCGGATTTGCCGCCGAGCATGTCTTCGATGCGGTCGCCGAACTGTTCGGAGCGGCGCGTGCGCGGTTCGTCGTCGTCGATCGGTTTGCGCTTCCGCATGCCCTCGGTCAAGTATTCGAAGGCGTCATCGTTCGATTCTCGGCGGTCGCGCTCGGGCGACTCGACGGATTCGCGGCGGGCGGAGTTGAAGTCCGACACGCGGACGATTCCGCTATCGCCGACGGGGGCGAGGCGCGCCGCCGGTTCCGCGGATGCCCGCTCGGCTTCGAAGGGCAGATCTCCGCCGCGCACGGCGGGTCCGGCGGTCTGCGGCAGCACGGGGGCGAGCAATAGCGTCGCGGGGTCGGCACCGACGGGGGCGACCGGAGATTCGGATTGCGCCGCCGCGCGGAACTCCAACCCAGCCGCGAGGGCTGCGGTGAGCATCAGAACGCGGCGCGTCCGAGCCAGCATCGGTCTTCCTCCGTGACTGGGGCGGAACTGCGGCAGCCTGTTCCACCCGCCGACCCCGCGCATCCCGCACGGGGGGCGATCTCGGACACGGGGTCCGAATCGCTCCGTGATGGGACATCGACCTTGCCGATCGGCGGAGATAAACCGACGTGCGATGTCTTGCGGGAATGCGGTCGGACGCGAGCCGGACAACCGCTACAGATTGCCAACGGACTTCCGGAGTGTAGCCATCACGCTCCGCGTGATACCGGAGGAAGGTCGCTGTAGGGTTCTCAACAAACTCGGTGGTTCATCCAAAGGGGACTTCGGCATCCCGAAGCGCACTTCCTCCGGCATCACGCGGAGCGTGATGGCTACACTCCGGAAGTGCATCCTGCATCGATGCGCAGTTCCAATATCTACGATTCCCGATCTTCTCGCATGACCGGTGTGGTCGCATCCAGATTGAAAGCGGCGAGTGCGGCGACCGCGAAGCAGATCGCACAGCTCACGAACATCCAATCCCAGCCGAATTCGCGCTGGATAAAGCCGAGGGCGATGGGCGACGTGGCGGCGCCCAGATTGCCGATCATGTTGCCGAAGCCGATGGTCGCGCCGGTATAGCGGCCGCCGACGTCCTGCGCGAACGCCCACACGGAGGGGATGGCGATGTCGCCCGCGATCGCCATGACCGCCAGCGCCACGGCGACCGACCACGGGTTCTCGAATTGGGTGCAGGCCAAATACGCCAAGCCCGCGACGATCATCATCGAGCCGATGGGCAGCCGGCGGCCGCGCCGAAGCCCGAAGCGGCGGACGCAGTAATCGCCGATGAAGCCGCCTAAAAACATGCCGCCGACCAAGGCCCACGCGGGGATCGACGCGATGAACTTGGCGTCGTCCTTATCGGCGTGGAAGCGTTCCTTCAACACGTCGACGAGCTTCGTGATCAGGAACGCCCAGCCGATGTTGTTGCCGAATTGCACCGTGCCGAAGAGCCACATGTTGCGGCTCGACAACAGCGCTAGCACCGGCCATTCGGTCGAAGTATTCGCGGCCGGGGCCGGTCCGGCGTACTCCACTTCGGCGATGTTGCTCTTCGGGTGCAGGAGTGCCGAATCGCGGACTAGCAGCCAGAACACCGCCGCCCAGAGAATGCCGAGAATCCCGAAGATGATGAGTGCGCCGCGCCAATCGAAATAGAGGCCGATCCACTCCGGATCGACGAGCAGAGCCGTGAGAAACGGCGTCAGCGCGAAGCCCAAGCGACCGCCGAGGGCAACGAAGCTGCTGGCCCGGCCGCGCTCGCGCAGCGGGAACCAGTTTTTCACGAGCGCCGCCGCGGTCGGGTAGGCCCCCGCTTCGGCGATGCCCACGGCGAGGCGGGCCACGAACAGCCCGAGCAAGCCGGTCGTCAAGCCGCAAACCGCTGTGCAAACGGACCACGCGAAGAGCATGATCGCGAAGCTGCGCCGCAATCCGAGGATCGGCCCGAGCAACCCGGCGGGGACTTGGCTGAGGGCGTAGGACCAGAAGAAGGCACTGTAGATCCATTCCAGCTGCCATTTTTCGATGGCGAACTCGGCCATGATCTCGGTGCCGAACAGCGATAGGCAGGCGCGGTCGACGTACATGAACGCCGCGGCAATCGACGTGACCGCGACGATGAGGAACCGGACGCGGGTGGGTCGCATAAGAATTTTTCACCACAGAGGCACAGAGGACACAGAGAAGAAACGAGAGGTTGAACCACGAAGGGAGAGAAGGAAGAGAAGGTCGAGGACCAACTCTTTATCGTTGCTTGTTTATCTTCTCTGTGCTCTCTGTGTCTCTGTGGTGAAAATTCTTCTTCACTCCGTCGGCAGCACTTCGCCGAAGAAGCGCAGCCAGTTGCCGTGCATGATGCCGGCGATGTCGGCGTCGGCGTACTTCCGCCGCGCCAAGATCTCCGGGATCTTCTGAAGGTCGGCGATGGTGTTCAGATCCGCGGGGCACTGGTCGAAGCCGTAACCGCCGTCGAGGTCGCTGCCGATGGCGGCTTGGCCCGCGCTCCCCGCGAGCTGGCAGATGTGGTCGATGTTATCCACGGCGCGCTCGATGGTCACGACCGGCTTCGTCACCGTACGCACCCAGCCGGACTGGAGCATGATCGCGTCGAAGGCGACGCCGATGACCCCCTTGCGCTCGAGAACGAACTGGATCTGCTCGTCGGTGA
>JAYTBD010000634.1:0-3581 GCA_043737155.1 Fimbriiglobus sp.
GCGCGGGTCAACGGAATGCAGAATATCGGCGAGCGTTTCGATGCCGGGGACGCGGGTGAGGTCGAGGGGATACGCGGTGGCGTCTTCGACGACGGCCACGCCGACGCGACCCAGGGAGGTGCGGAACTTCGCCAGCTTCATGAAATTGACCGGTTCGCGGGGAGAGGATATGATACCAGCATATAGCGATGCAATGATTCGAGGAGAGCGAGATGAAAGCCGAGCATTTCGATGAAGTCGTGTCGCGCTATTACAACCGCCGGCCATTCCAGCCATTCACGGTGGCATTGGTCAACGGTGATCGTTTCGAAGTCGACCATCCGACCGCAATCACTTTCCGCGATGGTTTCGCCGTGGTGATTGGGCCCGGCGGCGTATTGCACATATTCGACCACGAGGGGGTCGCCCAATTAATCGGCGACTTGATGAACGCCCCCGAGTCGGTTGCGTGATGCATCACCGCAACAGCGTGGGCGATGCCCCCAGCGGTGCCAAATACATCGGCCGCACGAACCCGCCCAGCAGCGGGGTGTGTTGGAGAGCGTGGTTGCACCCGGCTCGACCCGAGTAATTTTCTGGTGCGTACGGTCTCAGCGCCGGGGTGAGGAACTTGGCCATCGCGGGGAACATGCTCACGCCGGTCTTCGTATTGTGCCGGCCGTCTTTCACTTTCAACACCGTCGTCTGAATACCCTTCTTAGTTGCTACGTCGATGAAATGTTCGGCTTGGGCATCGAGGTTGAACTCGTCCTTCTCGGCGTAGCCGATGAACAGGTTGTAGTCCCCGGGTCGGATCGCTTTCGTGTCGAGCAATTCGATAGGGTTGTTCGCCGACAGCACTTTCAACACGTCCGAGTTGTCGCGGCCGAAGAGCGGATCGATCATGCGACGCTGGCGAATCAGGATGACGCCGTAAAAGCGGCCGACGATTTCGTTGCGCGGGAACTCGGTCCGCAGCGTCACGCAGTTGGGGTCGTAATCGGTGTTGTATTTTCCGTGGCAATCCAAGTACCGCATGTTGAGCGGCGCCATGATGCCGGCGATGTTGCCGAAGATCTCCTTGTGCTTGAAGCCCAAGCTGTAGGCGCCGTACCCGCCCATGCTGGCCCCGGCGATGACGTGGGCCTCGCGCTCGGGCCGCACCGCGAACTTTTTGAAGGCGAAGCCGACCACGTCGTCGATGATGTAATCCTCGAAGCGCCCGGCGCGGGAGTTTAGATAGAAACTGCCGGTGTTGAAGAGCGACGGTTTCCCTTTCACGCTGGCATCCGGCGCGGCGATGATCATCGGCGGGATGGCGCCGGTGCGGATCCCCTCGTCGATGTGCGGGATGAAGTCGAGAAAGTTCTTTTCGTCGTGGCCGAAGCCGTGCAGCCAGAGCATGAAGGGGAACTGCGTTTTGCCGTCGTACCCCGGCGGGGTGTAGATGTACAAGTCGCGCTTCTCGTCGAGCGCCTTGGAGCAGATGCGCCGATCGACATTGTGATTTTCGGTGAAGTCGTGGACTTCGCCGCCGATCTTCCCGTTCACCCGTTCGAGTTTATTCGGTCCGAAGTTGCGGAAGATGCTCCAGAACGCATCGGAGCGCCCCGGGAGGAGGCCGAGCGAAAGCAGTGTGGCGAGCAGAAGGAAACGAACTCGGTGGGGGGACATCATGGCTCCGTGAATCCATTCGCTCTGTCTCGAATATCGACTGCGGAGGGGAATGGAGTTGAGGCGTCGATCTTGCGCGGCGCGGGCGGATCCGCGTCGAGTCCGGCAGAGGCGGATCAACGGGCAGAATCGAGTGTGCCGGTTGTACCGACCGATTCGACCGAATCGCAGAGGGCCGGGGTGAAGGGCACACCCGCGCCGGGCGGCGGGGCGATGGGCACGAGTTTAGTGACGATGGCGGCGATGAGTTCGGCCAGCCCGTCGCCGCGCGTCGCGGACACGGGGAGTAAGCCCGGCGGGCAATCGAAGGATGCGGCCGCATCGACTTTGTTGCCGACGACGATTTCCAGAGGGGGGTCGAGATCGGGCCACTCTTGCACGTCGGCCGCGAGATCGACGACCCAGACGCGGAGATCGGCGCGGGCGTATTCGGCGCGGGCGCGGTCGATGCCGGCCGCTTCGAGTTCGTCGGCCCCGGTCCGCATCCCGGCGGTGTCGGAGAGTTCGACGGGCCAGCCGTCGAAAGCGAGTTGCACGCGGACGACATCGCGGGTCGTCCCGGGGATCGGCGCCACGACGCTCCGTTGGAAGCCTGCGAGGGCGTTGATGAGCGAACTTTTACCGACGTTTGGCGGGCCGGCGATGACCACCTTCCACGGGGCGACGAGGTGCCGGCCGACTCCGGCGAAGCGGGCGAGCGATTCGGGGTCCGCCCGTAGGAATGCGCCATTCAATTGATCGAGCAAAATCGAAGCGGTGCGGACCGTGGTCGCTCGGGTCAATGGTTCGAGCGCCCGCGGATTGACGCCCGAGCGGTCGAACTTGAAGGGGACGCTTTCGACGCATCCCGCCGCGGTGAACTGCCCGATGAGCCAGCGGACGATCCCGACGCCGCCGTGGCAGTGGATTTCGAATTCGTCCGCCGCCTTGACCGCGAGGATGACTTCGTCGCCGGCACCCGCGCCGAAGTTGCCGAACCAAACGCGCCGGAGTTCGGGCGAATGCGGCAACGAGCCCTTCGCCGGGCGAAAATGGCGATGCACCAGTTCCCACGCATTCGGTCCACGCACGGCGACGGTGGCGATGGCCCCCGACCCCGGTGGCGTCAGCACGGCCACGGCGGTGTCACCGGTCATAGACGGGCCTCGGCGGCGAGGCGGATTCCTTCGAGGACGAGATCGGGGATGTGCGTCACCGGCTCCGGGATCGCGTCGAGCAGCACTTCCGCATCGCCGCCCGTGATGAAGATCGGGAGGTCCACGCCATCGCCGAAGCCGGCCCGCAGCGTTAGGACGGCGCCGATGCTCGCCCAGAAAATGCCGGCGCGGAGGGCGGCCTCGGTGGTGCGCCCCGGCAACGGTTCGACCGCTTCGCCGACGATGACCGAAGGGAGTTGCGCCGTGTGCTCGTTGAGGGACTTCGCCATGAGTCCCAGACCGGGAAGGATGGCCCCGCCGGCGAATGACCCGGCCGCATCCACGAGATTGATCACGAGTGCAGTCCCCGCTTGGACGACGAGATACGCCTCCCCGGATGGGCGATACGTCCGTGCGCCTAAGCAGGCGAGCAAGCGGTCGTGTCCGACTTGCCCGGGCGATTCGATGGACAATGGCAGCGGGATTTGCGAATGCGATTCGATTACACGGACGGTGGAACTCGCACCGCCCAGCCACGGCAAGAACTCGTCGGTGGCCGGTGGGTTGACACTGACAATGACCCAGCGAGATGTCGAATCGACTTCCCAGTGGGTGGCCTGTTCGAGCCACACGTCCTCGGAATACAGATCGAGGCTCGCCACTTCCGCAACGCGATCCCCGCGCACGCGCCCCCACTTCATACGGCTGTTGCCGATGTCCACGACCACGTCCGGCGTCACGGGGCGGCCTCCTCGGGAACCTCGCTGCGGATCGCTTTCTCGGTGGCGAACA
>JAYTBD010000635.1:0-3578 GCA_043737155.1 Fimbriiglobus sp.
CGACCGCGCCGGCCGGGTGTCGTCCTTTTCGCGGTCGTCGCGGATCGGTTGCACCACCAGCAATTTCGGCTGGCTCTCGGCCAAGTATTCGTCGAGCGCGCGCAGCACCTCCGGGGGCAAGGCGTCGTCGCGGATACCGGTGAAGACGAGCTTGTCGTTGAACTTCAGCACGGCGTCGAAGAGCCGGCGCATCCGGCGGACATGGGTGCTCGCTTTCTCGACGACATCGGCCCCGGAGACGGCTTCGACCTTGACCCCGCTGCCGTGCCGGACGCCGACGCAGAGCCGGTCGCACTCGATCAACCGCCGCCCTTCGTTGGCGACGTGGTACGCGCACTCGGTCGGGTTGAGTGTGCCGTGGATCAACCGGGCGAAGGCTTCGACTTGTGCGTAGACCTTCTCGGTGCCCGCGTTCTGCCGGCTGCCCGTGAACGAGTGGTACTGCGACGCGTACCCCGCCATTTGCAGGGTGTATTGCAGGTAAGTCTGGTAGAGCTTCGGTTCGTGGTTCGAATCTTGGAAGACTTCGAGGAGGCCGAGGGATTGCTTATCGGTGCCGACGATGGGGGCGAAGAGGGCGTAATAGTCGGTGAGATTGGCCGCCGGGGCGGCGCCGGCTTCGGCGGGGGCGGCCCCGGTCAGTCGGGCTTGCGGTTCCAACAGAATCGGCCGGGCGGGGGACACCTGGAAGACTTGGCGCAGGACTTCGTTGTGGCACTGCCGACCGCCGCGTTTATCGTCGAGGCCGACCTTTTCGAGGTTCACTTGGCAAGCGACTTGGAGGAACCCTTGGGGCGTGCGGAGCCACACGGCGCCGGCAGGGGCGTTGATGCCGCCGAGAGTACGGGTGAGGAATTGCTCGTAGAAATCGGTGGGGGTCAAGCTGGACCCGGCGAGCCGCGAGGCCTCGGAGAATGCGTCGTCGATCTGCCGGTTGAACCGCGATCGTTCGGAGTCGCCGGGGGGAGTCGGGGGCACAGAGGAACCTCGGACCGTGAAAAACAGGAGCGTCGGCAAACCTGGCACAATCGCCACAATTATACATCATACCGCGCGGCGGGGGCAATACGGGTGTGCGATCGGGTGCGCCTCCGAATTTTGGCGCTGAGCGAGCCGGCGCGCTTGGCGGCCTTTGTTGGAGTTCAACCTTTAGGTTGTCTTCGCGTGCTGCCGAGTGTCCATTCGTCGGTCGGGCCGAGTCTGCGAGGTCCGACGTCGCGGGCGTCGGGTCTCGCAGACTCGCCCCGACGGAGACAACCCGAAGGTTGAACTCCAACGGAGAATGGGAATTCACTCCCTCAGTTGGGATACCGGGAACGCCTCGACGCACGCTTCGGCAGCGCCACCCGCCCTTTTCCCCACCCCCCGATTCGCTATCCCAACGGAATCGCATCGACCGCTGGAGTACAGTGTCAGTATGAAGGATTGGCACATCGCCGAAGGGTTCCGCTTCGCGGGGGTCGTCTCCGGATTGCGCTCCGAGCCGGATCGGCGCGATCTAGCCGTGATCGTCTCGGACCGTCCCGCGACCGCGGCGGGCGTCTTCACCCAGAATCGCGTGTGCGCCGCACCTGTCCATGTGACTCGCGAACGACTGCCGCGCAACGATGCCCGGGCCATCGTGATCTGCTCCGGCAATGCGAACGCCTGCACCGGTGAACAAGGACTCGCCGACGCCCGGCGGATGGCCGAACTCGTCGCCACCGAAATCGGATGCGCGGCCGAGCAAGTCCTCGTCGCCAGTACCGGGGTGATCGGGCGGCCGTTGCCGATGGGAATCGTCGAAGCGGGAATCGCGAAAGCGACGGCGGCACTCGCCGCGGGGACCGAGGCATTCGACAACGCGGCCCACGCCATCCTGACGACCGACACGCGGATCAAAGTCTCGACGCGGCGACTTGGCTCCCACGCGATCACCGGCTTCGCCAAAGGGGCCGCGATGATCGGTCCGAACATGGCGACGATGCTCGGATTCCTGCTCACCGATGCCCCGGTCGAATCCGGCGACCTCCATTCCATCCTGCGCCGGTGCACCGCCGATACGTTCAACTGTATTTCGGTCGAAGGGCACACGAGTACCAACGACACCGTATTGATTCTGGCCAATGGGACAGGCCCGCCACTGACCGGCGAGGCGCTGATCGAATTCGAGCGCGGCGTCCACGGCGTCTGCGAAGAGTTGGCGCGGGCCATCGCCGAGGACGCGGAAGGCGCCCAGCACCTCATCACCATCGACGTGGAAGGTTGCCGCACGGACGCCGAGGCCCGCACCATCGCCAAGGCGATCGCCGAGAGCGCGCTCGTGAAGACCGCCGTGTTCGGCGCCGACCCGAATTGGGGCCGGGTCGTTTCGGCGGCCGGGTATTGCGGCGTCCCGTTCGAAGAGCGCGAGCTCAGCCTTTGGATGGGTCCCTTCCTTCTTTACGAGCGCGGCACGCCACTGCCCTTCGATGCCAAGGCGGCGTCGGCCTATCTACGCGACAATCGCAACGTCGGCTTTCGGGTCAAGCTAGAACTCGGCACGGGTCGGTGCCGGTTTTACACTTGCGACCTCACGACGGAGTACGTCAACCTGAACGCGGACTACACGACGTGACGCTGTTGCTCGACCTCCACAATCTGTCGCGCACCTTCGGCACGCACCGCGCGCTGAACGGGATCACGCTGCAAGTCCCCCAAGGATTGGTGGGGCTGCTCGGCCCGAACGGCGCGGGCAAATCGACGCTGCTCAAAATCTTCATGGGCTTGATCGCGCCGACCTCCGGCACCGGCCGCGTGCTCGATGTCCCCCTCGGCGGCGACCGGGATGCCCGCGACAACTGGCGGCTGCGCCGGCTCATCGGCTTCATGCCCGAGGCCGACGCGCTCGTGCCGGGGTTAAAAGGGATCGAATACGTTGCTCTCGCCGGTGAACTGTACGGGATGCCGCGGAAGCAAGCCTTGCGCCGGGCCCACGAAGTGCTGACCTACCTCGACCTCGACGAAGCGCGCTACCGCACCGTCGAGACCTACTCCGCGGGCATGAAGCAGAGGGCCAAGCTCGCGCAAGCGCTGATCCACGATCCGCCGGTGCTGCTGCTCGACGAACCGACCAGCGGCCTCGACCCCGCTGGGCGCGATATTATGTTGAAGCTGATCCGCGAGTTGGGGAGCCTGCACGGGAAGTCGATTATCGTCAGCACGCACCTGCTGGCAGACGTGCAGGCCGTGTGCGAGCGCGTCGTCATCGTCGCCGACGGGGAACTCCGCGGCGTCGGCACCGTGGATGAACTTTGCGCCCGCCGCAACGACCGCTACCGGCTCCGCTTCATCGGGCCGAAGGAGACCTTCGAGAACGCTTTGATTCAAGCGGGGCTGACCACGGTGAAGCACGCCGCGCCGCACGAACTCCGCGTGGTGCTCCCGGCGGGGCGATCCACGCTCGACGTGTTCCGCGTGGCCTCCGAGACGAGTGTGAATCTCCGGGCCGTCCTGCGCGACGACGTGTCGCTCGACGAACTCTTCCGGCGCGCCACGGCAGCGGGGGCCGCATGACGAACCCGACCGACCACCTCCTCCGCTATCGACCGTGGAAAGGG
>JAYTBD010000636.1:0-3578 GCA_043737155.1 Fimbriiglobus sp.
GGCCGTGCGCGAGCTGCTCAAGCGGTGGCCGTTCGTCGATCCCGCGCGGGTCGGCTCGTGGGGATGGAGCGGCGGCGGCAGCATGACCCTGAACGCCCTCTTCCGGCATTCGGATCTATACCGCACGGGCATCGCCATCGCACCCGTGGCGGATCAACGGCTGTACGACTCGATCTATCAGGAACGGTACATGGGACTGCCGGCGGAGAACGGGGACGGCTACCGTGACGGCTCGCCCATCACCCACGCCGGCAAGCTGCGCGGCAACCTGCTGCTCGTCCACGGCACCGGCGATGACAACTGCCATTACCAGGGCACCGAGCGGTTGATGGACGAGCTGATCGCGAAGGGGAAGCGATTCAGTGTGCTCCCGTACCCGAACCGCACCCACGCCATCAAAGAGGGGCCGAACACGGACCAGCACTTGATGGAGGCGATGACGCGATTCCTCCGCGACAACCTGCAAGCCCCGCACGCTCCCGCCCCGGACCCCGTCTACGAAACGCGCACCCTCCGCGGCTGGACGGTGCATCTCCACCGCGAACTGCTCGCCGCGGACGCTCGCCAAACCGCCAAGGCCCTGGAACTGCTCGACCAGCAGCTCAAAGACATCACGCGAGCCGTACCGAAAGCGGCCGTCACCAAACTCCAAGCGGTGCCGCTCTACTTCAACCCGGAATATCCAGGTGTGCGGCCCAGCGCCGAGTACCACCCCGGCGCGGACTGGCTCAGAAAGAACGGCCGCGATCCGGCCATGGCGCGGAGCGTCGAATTCACCAACGTCCGCACCTACGGAGCCGAAGTGAACCGGATGCCGTGGTTCGTGCTGCACGAACTGGCTCACGGCTACCACGACCGCGAGTTGCCGAAAGGGTTCGCCAACCCGGACATCGCCGCCGCATACGCGCGGGCGAAAGATTCGGGCAAATACGACAAGGTCGAGCGCCACTTCGGCAACGGCCGTTCGAACACGGTCGAAAAAGCCTACGCGATGACGACCGCGATGGAGTATTTCGCCGAGACGACAGAGGCGTACTTCGGCCGCAACGACTTCTTCCCGTTTACCGGCGACGAACTGAAGAAGCATGACCCCGATATGTTCGAATTGCTGTGCAAACTGTGGCACGTGGGGGAAGACCCCGCCCCCGCGCCGATGCCACCCACGCTCGCGCAACAACTCCTGAAGGAATCGCCCGCGGAACTGGCGAAATCGGCCCGCGAGCGCGGCGATGCCGGCCGCGGAGCGGTTCTGTTCTTCCAACCGTTTCTGACGTGCGCTAGGTGTCACGACGCCGAGACCGGTACGCAACTCGGCCCGGACATCGCTCGGACCGGCAAAGAAGCTACGGCCGAGTACCTCGTCGAATCCCTGCTCCTCCCGTCCAAAGTCATCAAGAAGGGGTACGAGCCCATCACGGTGACCACCACCGACGGGCGAACCTTCACCGGCCTGCTGGCGGGCGAGAAGGACGGCACGCTCACTCTCGTCGATCCGGCGGGTGGGAAACGGATTGCAATCCCCGCGGCCGACGTGGAGAAGAGAACTGCCGGCACACAATCGCTCATGCCCGACGGCTTGGTGAACATGCTCTCGGACCGGCAGCAGTTCCTCGACCTGACCGAGTACCTGATCGAGGTCGCCGAGGGGGGGCCGAAGCGGGCGAAGGAGCTGCGGCCGGCGAACGCCACCTACACCCTGCCCGAGTACGAGAAGGACATCGACCACGTCGGCCTGATCCGGGCCCTCGACGATAAAGCCTTCAAGCGGGGCGAAGCGATCTACACCCGAGTCTGCGCGAACTGCCACGGCACGAAGGACCAGCCCGGTTCGCTCCCGACTTCTCCGAAGTTCGCCACCCACACATTCAAGAACGGTAGCGACCCGCACAGCCTGTACCGCACGCTGACCCACGGGTACAACCTGATGGCGCCCCAGACGTGGATGGTGCCGCGGCAGAAGTACGACGTGATCCACTACCTCCGCGAGGCGTACCTCAAGCCGCACAACCCGGCCCAGTACGCGAAAGCCGACGACGCCTACCTCGCCAAGTTACCGGCCGGCAAAAAAGGAGAGTCCGGGCCGGCCCCGTCGAACGTCGAGCCGTGGGCAGCGATGGACTACGGCCCCAGCCTGTCGAACACCTACGAGGTCGGCGGCCCCGGCCCGAACATCGCCTACAAGGGCATTGCAGTGAGGCTGGACGCCGGCACCGGGGGCGTGTCCCGCGGGAAGAGCTGGGCGCTCTTCGACCACGACACCCTGCGGTTCGCGTCGGGGTGGACGGGCGACGGGTTCATCGACTGGAAAGGCATCCACTTCAACGGCCAGCACCAGGTCCACCCGAAGCTGATCGGCGACCGTCACGTCGAGAACCCGGTCGGGCCGGGCTGGGCCGACCCCGAAACCGGCAGTTTCAAAGACCCGCGTTCCCTCGGCCGCGACAAACGGCCCTACGGCCCGTTGCCCCGCGCATGGGCGCAGTTCAAGGGCACCTACGCCTACGGCGACCAGACGGTCATCGCTTACACGGTGGGCGACGCCACCGTTCTGGAGTCGGAAGGGATCGAAGCGGATTCCGCCAAGAAGGGCAAGGTGTTCACCCGCACGCTGGAGGTGGGCAAATCGTCCAAAGACCTGCTCGCCCGCATCGCCCCGGACGGGGTAGCCGTCATCGTGGTCCGCGACAGCACGGTGTCACTGGCGAAGCGGGACGGCTTCCACATCTTGACCATCCCGGCCGCCGCCACCCCGACGCGGGTGAAGGTGCTGATGGCGAAAAGCAGTGCCCCCGACCTCACGGCGTTCGCCGAGAGCTCCCCGGCCCCCCAGCCGCTCAAGCCGCTCACCGAGGGCGGTCCGAAGCGTTGGCCGGAGATACTCAAGGCCACGGTCACGCTGGGCAATAACGACGGCCCGTTCGCAGTGGACACGTTCGGCACGCCCGACCGCAACCCGTGGAACGCCCTGCTCCGCCTGACCGGGTTCGACTTTTTCCCAGACGGCAAGCGGATGGCTGTTTGCACCTGGGACGGAGACGTGTGGGCGGTCGGCGGGATCGACAAGCCCGAGGCGGGGCTGACGTGGCAGCGGATCGCATCCGGGCTGTTCCAACCGCTCGGTCTGAAATTCCGCGACGGGGCCATCTTCGTCTGCTGCCGCGACCAGATCGTGAAGTTGCACGATTCGAACGGCGACGGCGAGACCGACTTCTACGAGTGTTTCAAGAGCGACCACCAGGTGACGGAGCACTTCCACGAGTTCGCGATGGGCCTCCAGACCGACGCGGACGGCAACTTCTATTACGCCAAGAGCGGCCGGCACGCCCTGCCCGCGCTCGTGCCGCACCATGGGACGTTGCTCAGAGTCAGCAAGGACGGTGCGAAGACGGACATCCTCGCGACCGGCTTCCGGGCCGCGAACGGCGTCTGCCTGAACCCGGACGGCACCTTCTTCGTCACGGACCAGGAAGGATTTTGGACACCGAAGAACCGCATCAACCTCGTGGAGAAGGGCGGCTTCTACGGCAACCTGTTCGGCTACACCGACATCAAGGACACGTCCGACTCGGCGATGAAAC
>JAYTBD010000637.1:0-8680 GCA_043737155.1 Fimbriiglobus sp.
GAGATCGCCATCGTCGAGGTCGGACTCGGCGGGCGCTTCGATTCGACGAATGTCTGCCGGCCGCTGGTCAGCATCATCACGACGGTCGGCCTCGATCACACGGCCCAACTCGGCGCGACGCTCGAAGAAATCGCCTATCAAAAAGCTGGCATCATCAAGCGCGGCGTCCCGGTGATCTGCGGCGTGCGCGAAGCCGCGGCGCGCGCGTTGATCGATGCCGTAGCGCGCGAAGTGAAGGCCGAAGTGCGATCACCCGCGGAGACGATCCCCTGCGTCCCCGGCTTGTTGGGGCGCCACCAAATCGACAATGCGAAACTGGTCGTGAGTGCCGTGGGACTGCTGAGATCGCGGGGCTTCGCGATCCCCGAATCGGCTCTGGTCTCCGGGCTGGACTCGGTCCAGTGGCCTTGCCGGATCGAGGTCGTGCGCCGGGATCCGCTGGTGGTGCTCGACTGCGCGCACAACGCGCCGTCGGCGCGCGCGCTCGCCGATACCCTCGCGGAGTCGCTGCCCGTGGCGGGTCGGCGCTCGCTCGTTTTCGCGGTCTCATCGGACAAGGACTACCCGGCGATGCTGCGGATGTTGGCCCCGCGCTTCGACCGCTTTTATTTGACCAACTACGGGATCAACCCGCGTTGCGTCGCGCCGGAGAAACTGGCGGAGTTGCTCGACGAGATCGAGCCGGGCAAGGCCATCCGCACCTTCGCCGATGCCCCGAGCGCGTGGAGCGCCGCGTGGGCTGAGACGGTGCCGGGCGATCTGGTGTGTGTGACCGGCTCGGTCTTCCTCGCCGGGGAATTGCAAGAGGCCGTGCGCCGAAGCGCGGGTTGAACGGGACGAATGTGGCGGCGAGTTTCCCAACTTACCGGAAGATACATCGGAGGGACCTGTGAGGATCCGAAGCGGCTCGTGTTGGACTCGTCGGCAAGTTGGGAAACTCGCCGCCACATAAGAAGACCGGCTGGTACAACAAACCGATGCCGATTCTGATGATCCTCCTGCTCGCGGCGGCGTGTCTGCCCGTGCCGTGGCCGCAACCCCTCGAGCCGGTCGATGCGCCGACCGTCGCCGGCATCGCCGCGATCTTCGTGCTCGGATCCATCGCCCTTTCGATATTCGGCTGCGTGCTCGTCGTGCGGCGGATCCCACTCGATCGCACCGCCGCGGGAAACATGTACTTCCGCTTGCGGCGCCGTCTCGCCCTGTTGAATCTTTGGGGAACCGTCGCGATCGTCCTCGGCGGCTGGGGCTGGGCGGTGGGCCTCCTCGCATCGGACGACCGCGGCCGCTTGGCCCCGTTCGCCGAGGTGCTGGTGCCGGCGCCGTATTTGGCAGTAATGCTGGCGAATTGGTTCGTCTGGTATTTCGCCGAACGCGCCTTGCACCGGAGCGCGGGCCGCGCGCTAGACTTCTGGAGCTTGCCCGCGTATGTCCTGCAGCAGGCCCGGCAATTCGCGCTGCTCATCTTCCTGCCCGTGCTCATCATCGCGACGCAGCAGTCGATCACCCGGCACCTCCCGGAACTCGCGAATTCGACCGAATATCAAATCGCCTCGCTCTTGGGCGCGTTCGGATTGCTCCTGGTCCTGCCGCTGTTCGTCAAGCCGATTCTCGGATTGGAGCGCCTCCCGGCCGGACCGATCCGCGACCGGCTGACATCGACGGCGGCGCGGCTGAGGTTCCATTGCACCGATTGGCTCCTCTGGCCCACGCGCGGTCTCGTCGCCAACGCGTTGATCGTCGGGGTGATCCCGCGGGCGCGCTACGTTATCTTCACCGACCGCCTCCTCGACGCGCTCGATCCGTCGGAACTCGAAGCCGTCGTCGGCCACGAAATCGGCCACGCCCGTCACGGCCACATCCCGTACTATTTCGGCTTCTTCGCCTTCAGTTCGCTCGTCGGCGGCACGGCTTTGGCGTTCTTGGAAACACTCTCGCTCCCCGGGGGCGGCCTCGGCGACTTCAGCCTGCTCTTCGCCATGGGCGGCTTGGGAATCTATATCTTCGTCGTGTTCGGATTTCTATCGCGTGTCTGCGAGCGCCAAGCGGACTTGGTCGGCGTCCGCGCGGCCTCCTGCGACGATCCCCGGTGCGAAGGTCATACCGAAGAGACGGTTTTGAACGACGGCGGGCGGAGGATTTGCCCGAGCGGGATCCGGGCGATGGTGCGGGCCCTCGACTTGGTGATGCAGTTGAACGGACTCGACCGGCCGGACCGCCGGTCGCCGCGGCAATGGCTGTACGCGTGGTGGAAGTCGTGGCAGCACGGCCCGCCATCGCACCGCATCGATTATCTGCTGTCGCTGATCGACCGGCCCGATCGCGCCGCCCGGCACGACCGCTTCGCCTTCCGCGCGCGGGTGATGCTGATGGCGCTGCTGTGCGGAGCGCTCGTCGGCGGGGTGTTCGTGTTGGGATGGGAGGAGTTTTGGCGGCAGATGTGACAGTCGGCCAAACGAAAGACGGGCTCGGGTATAACCCGAGCCCGTCTTCATTCACCCCTTGGCGAACTCAGTTCGATTCGGTCTTGGACTTCGGTTCGGTTTCCGTCTTCGGCTTGACTTTCGGGTCTTCCGACTTCGGCATGTTCACCGGAGGAGCCGGTGGCATGGTGATCACGCCGCCCGTGCAGCCGGTGCTGTGGCCTTGTGGCATACCGCCGTAGGCCGAGCTGCCGTAGCAAGAGCCGCCGGCGTTATCGCTGCCGTGGCAGGACGACTTGTTGCGACCGCCGAATAGCTTGCTGCGGAGGCCGAGGAAACCGCCTTTGCCGCCGCCACCGTTGCAACCCGCGTTCATGTCACCGTAACCGCTCGAGGTCGTACCGGTGCAACCGGCATAGCCGTTTTGACCGGCGTAGCCGGAGGCGACTTGGCCGTGGCACGCGGCGTCCCCGCCGTTGCAACCTTTGTTGCGGTGTCCGAAGCTCGCCACATCGCCACCCGAGGTGACGGCCATCATGAGAACCATTGTGTACATCTGCGTAGCCTCCTGTGGATCCGGCGGTGCCGGATCGGTGTGAAAAAACTGTCTGACCCGCCCTAAACCCATGCGGTGGGTGGTTGTTGCGGATCCATCCCGGCAATCTTCATTCCAAACATTTGGAATGATTGGGTCGATGGTAATTCGGGCTGATCGGGCAAACGGGACACTCTGGGCAACTCGCAATGTGATCGTAGAGGACTGGGCACGCGCGTCAACTGGGAAATGGGCTATTCACGGTATTTTGATCGGCATTTTTACTTGGGCGAGTTGGGCAGTTTCTAGCCGAGTGCTGACTCGTGAACTTCCCGCTCAACAGCCGCCACGAATCGCAGGTGGAGAGGCGGAGGGACCGCCGCGGGTCAGTGGGCTATGCTCGACTAATCGGGCAGCACGGCGGGAGTTTGTCCTGCGGGTCGCCCGAGGAGTTGGAGCGAACTGACCGGACCGAGACGCCGGATGTGGAGATGTTAGGCGGCGGAGCAGAATGGGTATGTCGTGGCATGAACCCGACATCCGCTCCTGCCCGTATAGCATGGCTGGCGGCAGCTCTCTGGCTGTCCGCCGTCCCGCTACTCGGCTACTTCGGCTGGACCGAAGCGGTCCCGACCATGCTGCGTGGCCCTTTGGTGGCCGCCGGCATATTGTTGCCATTCCTCGCCTATCTTCTGCACCGGCCGACGCGCGAGTTGCTCGCCGGTGTGCCCGATTCCGCCATCGTGGCTTTGCACTCGTGGCGGGCTTTGGCCGGGTTCGCATTCCTCTATTGCGGGGAGCGCGGACTCCTTCCGCCGACCTTCGTTCGCAACGCCGGGTTCGGCGACTTGGCGGTCGCGGCGTTGGTACCACTCGTACTCATCCTCCCCGAAAGTCGGCGCAAGTATTTGTGGTTCCACATCGCGGGGTTCGCCGACTTCGCGCTGGCCGTCGGCACAGGTCTCTACTTCACGGCGCTCGTCGATCCCCTCATGGACAACCTTTTCAGCTTCCCGTTGGTGGTGATTCCTTGGCTCGGCGTCGGCCTCTCGGGTGCGTCCCATCTGATCGCTTTGCACCGCTTGTCATTCGGCGGCGACCACGCCGCAAAGAGTGCGCAGATCGAAGGCGTGTTCGTTCCCGGCGCGGCGAATTTTACACGGCCCGATCACAGAACTCGCACTCTGATCACTTCGCCCCGGACAGGATCCAATCCTTGATGAGCTTGATCTCGGCCGGGGTAAGTTTGTCCTTGCCGGCGGGGGGCATGGCGCCGTCGTTGATTTGACTCCAGAGGTAGCTCTTCTCCAAATCCTTGGCGACGACCGCCGTGCCGGGGCCGTTGTCGCCCCCTTTGGCGATGCTGGCCAGCGTCCGCGTATCGAGACCCCCTTTGATCGAGCCGTCGCCGTGGCAACCGTTGCACTTGGCTTTGAAAATCGCGCCGATCTTGTCGGCGAAAAGTACCGGGGTCACCATCGGTTCGGGCGGCTTCGGGGCGGGTTTGGTCGGTTCGGTCTTCGGCTTGGTCGGCTCCGCCTTCGGTTTGGTCGGTTCGGCTTTGGGTTTGGTCGGCTCCGCCTTGGGCTTCGTCGGTTCCACCTTCGCTTTGGTCGGCTCCGCTTCCGGCACCGCGGGCTTCGTCGGCTCGATGTGGGCGACTTCCGTGACCACCTTGGTCTTCGGCTCGGTCTTGTTTTGGCCGAGGGAGACACCCAATCCGAATCCGAAGAGCAGGATCGCCCCGATTCCGCACATCCCCAGAATCCACTCCGCTTTGGGCATGGCCGGCTTGCGTTCAATTTCCGTCTCGTCCGTGTCGAAGTCGTCGTGGGGCATCGGTGGCTCCGGGGAATGTCTCTGGGATTCAGTTTGGCACAATCGGAGTGCAGCGGCACCCGAATTCGGCGGGATCGACAATATCGAGTCTTGCGAAATGGAGGGGTGAGCCGGGTTGCGTGAGCGCCCGGAGATTTCCGAGCTCCGGGCGCTCCGCGGCCCGGCTCAGCCCTCCGAAAAGCGACATTGCCCATCGGGGTCGGAAATTGCGCCAACGCTTCGTCTCGGAAGCGGTTGAGAGGGTGAACCCGCGAGCGGAGCGCTGGACTCCGCATCGCCCGGGCGTAAAGTTGGGGACGCGGAAGCGATGCCACCCCGATTGACCCGACCCGGACGACCCGTGGCCCCCGTGCCCGACTCGGACGAGACAACTTGGATCGTCGCCGCCCAGCGGGGGGATCGGGCCGCGTACGCCCGGGTGGTCGATGCGTATTGGGACCGGCTCTACCGCTGGCTCTTCCGCATGACGCACGATCGGCACAAGGCCGAGGATTTGACCCAAGAGACGTTTTTGAAGGCGCTGGGGGCGTTGAATTCCTTCCGGCCGGGCACGAACTTCCGGGCTTGGCTCTTCCGCATCGGACACAATAACTTTGTGAACCTGAAGCGCGGCGAACGGCGTGCGACCCAGAGCCTGCCGGACGAATCGATACAAGCGGATGGCGGCCCCGGCCCACAGACGATGGCTTCGGATCGCGAACATTTGGTGCTGGTGGCCAAAGCGGTGGCCGAACTGCCCGCCGATTTCCGGAGCGCCTTGCTGCTGAGGGCCGAAGAGGGATTGTCGTTCCGGGAAGTGGCGGCGGTGTTGGGCATCACCGAGGAGACGGCGCGCTGGCGGGTCTTCAAAGCCCGGCAGAAGTTGGTGAAGGTGTTGGCCCCCGAATTGATCCCGCCCTCGAAGGGCGATCCGAAAGGCGACGAAGGTTGAAGCCATGAAATGCGAAGCGGTGCAGAATCGGTTGCTCGCGGCCCCGGATGCCAACCTTCCGGGCGCGGAGATCGCCGCGCACCTCGTCGGCTGCATGGCCTGTTCGGCGATTCAATCGCAGGCGTTGCAGCTCGATTCGTGGCTCGCCCATTTACCGACCGCGCCATCGTCCGATGCGAGGAAAGCCGCGTTCCTCGAATCGGTGCAAGAAGCCGGGCCGATCATCAAATCGATCCCGCGCAGCCTGCGGACGCCGAGCGGGACGTTCAAACCGTTCCGCGCCGTCCGCCGGGAGCACTTCGCCGGTATTGCCGTCGCCCTGCTGGTCTGTGTCGCCGGACTTTGGTTCTTCACACGGACGAAGTCGCCGGTGCCCGAAGTCGCCGAGAAACCCCGGCACGAGCTGTTGAAAAAAGAAGTCCGTCACGTGACGAAGCTGGCCGGGAGCGACTCGGCCCCGCAGCGCATGACGATCTGGGCCGAGTGGGCCACGGACGTGAAGACCGAGACCAAGGAACTGTACAAAGCGGCCCAGAGCGACGAACTGCTCGCCCTCGGCCGGCTCTTCGACCGCGCCGTGTTGGAAGGCATCGTGAAACAGGCGCAGATGCTCGACAAGCACATGCCGGCCGGGGAGCGCCAAGCCCTCTTCCGAGATGCCTTGGCCCGCCTGACCGAAGCCGAAACCGAAACCCTCCAATTGGCGGGGATCGCTCCGCCGGATGCTCAGAAGACGCTGCTGAAAATGTCGCTGACCGCTCGCAATGCCCGTTTGGCGCTCGAACCGCTCGTGAAGGGGGTGTGACGTGAAATTCCGACACTTCCTCGCGCTGCTCGTCGCCGCCGGTGTATCCATGCTCGCTTCGGCGCAACCCGCCAACTCCGGGCTGTCCGCCTACGAGCAATTGCAATTGCTGAAGTCGAACCGCGAGCTGCTCGAAGACTTGCTCGATCAGGGCACCCGTGTGTCGGATGCGAACACGCCCCTCGACCGGGCCGCCGAGTGCCAGCGTTCCACCGACCGCTTGGCCCGCGAATTCCGCGCCGCCATCGAGCGCTCCGACTCCGATCGCGCCTGCGAAATCGGCGATCACGTCGAGAAGATCGTCGTCGAAGGATTCGTGCCCAACTTGGAGACTGCGCGGCGGAACTCCAAAGAGGGTTCGCCGGATTTCGAGCGCGTCAAGTCGATGCACCGCAATGCGGTTCAGAGCCTCGACGGCTTGCACGGGACGATGCCGAAGGACGGACCGCTCGCCAAATCGAAGCGCTTCCAGCAACTCCGCGAGAAGCTTGCCGACACCTCGACGAAGCTCGGCAAGCCGGAATAGCGCCGCTCCGTTCTGCACCCACCGATTGTCCCATCGGCGCCCCGTTCCCTACAACGTCCCCCATCGGTTTCATCACTTCCAGCGAGGCGGTATCGGCGTGCGCACACTCATCACGGGCGGGGCGGGGTTCGTCGGGTCGCACCTGTGCGATCGGTTCATCGCCGAGGGGCACGAGGTCGTCTGCGTCGACAACTTCATCACCGGCCGGCCGGTCAACATCGGGCACCTGCGCGACAACCCGAAGTTCCGCATCATCGTCCACGACGCTTCCGAAGCACTCTTCGTCGACGGGTTGATCGACAACGTCCTTCACTTCGCCAGCCCCGCTAGCCCGGTGGACTATGTGAAGAGCCCGATTCAGACGCTCAAGATCGGCTCGCTGGGTACGCACGTCGCGCTCGGCATCGCCAAGGCGCACGGGGCACGCTTTTTGTTGGCGAGCACGAGCGAAGTTTACGGCGATCCGATTGTCCATCCGCAGACCGAGGACTACTGGGGCAATGTCAACCCCGTCGGCGAGCGGAGCATGTACGACGAGGCCAAGCGCTTCGCCGAGGCGATGACCATGGCCTATCACCGCGAGCACGGCGTGCGGACGCACATCGTGCGCATCTTCAACACCTACGGCCCGCGCATGCGCCTCGACGATGGCCGCGTCTTGCCTAATTTCGTGGGGCAAGCGCTGCGCGGGGATCCGCTCACCGTCTACGGCGAAGGTCAACAGACGCGCAGCTTCTGCTATGTGACCGACTTGGTCGATGGGATCTACCGGTTGCTGTTCAGCGACTACCACCTGCCGGTGAACATCGGCAATCCGAGCGAGATCACCATCAAGCAGTTCGCCGACGAGATTTTGAAACTCACCGGCAGCAAGAGTGCTATCGTGAATCGCCCGCTCCCGCCGGACGATCCCAAGCAGCGTAAGCCGAACATCGGCCTCGCCCAGAAGTTACTCGGGTGGGAACCGAAGATCGGCCGCGAGGAGGGATTGAAGCTGACCCTCGACTATTTCCGGACGAAGGTGTGAGGTAGAATCTTTGTTATCAAGAGGAGATTGCGATGACGCTTTCCGGCGTGGTAGTCAATGGGCGGGTCGAGTTCACGGAAGTGTCGGACCTGCCGGACGGTACGGAAGTGATAGTCGACGCGGTACGACCGCGCGAAGCGGACGAGGAGACGCGCGAGGAGTTCTTGCAAAGTTTGCGAGAGTCTATTGCCAATGCCGACGCGGGAATCGGAGTCGTGGATGCCAGAGAATTCCTGCAGGAATGGGGCCGCGAGATCGCGGCTCGCGAGGCCGCCGAGGAGGCGGTGCGATGAGCTTCCGAGTCCAATTCGAAACGAAGGCGCGCCGGGACATCGAAAAAGAAGCCCGGTATCTGCGCCGCGAAGTTGGGGCGCACGCCGAACTTCGATGGCATAGCCGAGTCGATCGGTTCCTCATTCAACTCGAGACGGATCCGCACCGCTAAGCTCGTGTCGAAGAGGCCGACGATCTCCAACGCGACCTCCGTGAGCTGATCATCGGCAAGAAACGAGGCACGACCCACCCGTGTTCTTTTCACGATCCGTGGCAATCTCGTCGTGGTGCACCGCATTCGCCAAGCCGCACAAGACCGCG
>JAYTBD010000638.1:0-3566 GCA_043737155.1 Fimbriiglobus sp.
AAGAACTACTACCCGACGCTGGAAGTCTACCCGGCCACGCCGAAGACAATGACCTTCCTCAGCCACAGCGCCGTGCCCGTCGGCTTCACCAACGAAGACTTCGAGCAAGTGAACGCCGGCAACCTCGTGGTCAAGGTGATCTACCTGCCCGATCCGCAGTTCCAGGATCTGGCCGCCGCGGAAGAGATCGTCTCGACGCGCCTCGAAGCCGGCGTCGATCCCGTGGCCGAAGCGAACCGCCGGGGAACCATCCTCGCCGTGATCCGCATCGGCAACATCGACCTCGAAGATCCGACGACCCCGGCCATGGACGCCCCGCCCGGAGTGGGTCTGCCCGTCCCGAAGATGAGTGCTCCCATCCTGCCGCCGAGCGTCAAGCCGATTGTGCCGCGGGCCGATGCTCCGAGCAACTTGCCGAGCATCGGTTCGTCCGCCAAGACGCCCGATAGCTTGCCGAAGTTGACGGTACCGATGGTCAAGTAAAGTCGGGGTATGGGGTGTGGGGTTTGGGGTGTGGGTTTCCCCATACCCCAAACCCTACACCCCATACCCAGTCCACGATTCGCGTATCACCAAGCTGGATCCCGACCATGAACCCGACACTCGGCTTGCTCCTCCCGATGCTGTTCGGCCAACCCGCGCTGCCGTGCGGTCCGGGCGCCGGGCCGTGTGCCCCCGGCGCACCGCCGATGTACCTCCAGCAGCGGCTGAGCGTCCATCAGCAAGTCTGCCCGCCGTCCGGACCGCCCGCGCCGGTGCTGGCGATGAAAGCCATTCTGCCCGCGGGTACAACCATCTCGGCGCTGCCGGGGTTGCCCGGTTCTAAGTCGTACGCCAATGGCTCCGTCTTCGGTTTCCGCCCCGGCTACGTCTACAAACTCAAGATCGACAACATCCCCGGCCATCCTAACGAGGCCCTCTACCCGAGCCTCGAAGTCCGCGGCAGCATTGTCCCCCGACCGGGGATGCGCTACATGGAATACACCGCCCCGCTGCACTTCACGCGGGCCGACCTCGACCGCGTTCTGAACGGCGGCGTCATCACAAAAGTCATTTACCTCGAAGACCCGCTCAAGGCGATCCCGTACGAATCCAAGCCCGACCGGCCCATCGAAGTCGAAACCCTCAGCGAAGGCGACGCCATCGACGAGGCGCTGTCGAACGGCCGCGTCGTCGCGGTGCTCCGGCTCGGCGACCGCGTCCCCGACAAGCGGGAACTCGCCGCGTTCAGCATCGACGGCACCGTGTTGCTCCCCGGCGATCAAAAGCTCGGCGTGCCCACGTACCCGCCGATGATCCCGTGTTCTCCAGTGCCGCTGTACGATCCGCTGCTCGGGCCCAAGCCCCTGACCGAAGAATGTTTCGTCAACGGCGGCGACGGCAAAGCCCGTCTCGGCGTCGGCCCAAACGGCATCATCGCCGGCCTCGATCCGACCGACGTGGTGGCCGAGTACGTCCTCGGCGGCAAGCGACGAGTTGGCACGTCGAACATCGTCTGCATCTGCGTACCGCGCTTCGTGATCCGCCGCAGCGATGTCGTTGCCAGCGGCTTCCAAGTGGTCCAAGCGCCCGGTGCCGCGAATCAGATCACGCATCGCAGCGTGTTCAGCCAGCGCGCCGCTAGCGAAGTCGCCGTGGCGCGGGAGAAGACTCTCGGCCTCATCGGCAAAGATCGCCCCAGCGCTGCCGTCGCCCTCACCGGCCTGCACGCGTTCGGCAGTCGGACGCGTTTGGAAGTCACGTACACGGTCAGCGGACTGCGGGCTATCGGCACGGTCGCCGAGCCGGATGAATTGTCGAACTTCCCCGGCGAGCTCACGGTCGTCAAGTCGGTCGATCCGAAGGGGCCGTACAAGATCGGCGACGAGATCACGATCACGATCCACTACGCGAACAACACCCGGCAGACTGTGACCGATCTGATCGTCGGCGACAGTCTGAGCGGCCGGTTGGAATACGTGGTCGGCAGCGCCGCCGCGGATCGGCCTTCAAACGTCACGACCACGGACAACGAAGCCGGATCCGTGGTGATCCGCTTCGAGCTGCTCGGCGCGATCCAGCCCGGCACCAAGGGCATAGTGGTGTTCAAGGCGCGGATCCGCTGAGTGGTGGCGCGGTCCTTCCGAGCCGGAAGCGTGAGCGACGGTTTGCGTGAGAACGTCGCTCACGCTTCCGGCTCCGACGAGCAAACTATCCACTCGGGAACCGCTCTAAGCGAGCAGCGGCAAGATAACGCGGTCGACATCCGCTTCGGTCCGCACCGGCGGCAGATCCCCGAAGAGTTCCCAGCTCTCGCGCAGCTCCGCCGAATGACCCGGTGCCAGCGTTCCCAGTTCGCCGACGGTTTCCATTTCGAGCATGTCACCGTCCGAGAAAGTTTGGTAGCGCGTGCCGCGGTCGGGGTAGATCGCCCCTTCGCGGTAGTCGAAGCGCTTGACGAACAGGACGTTTGAATTGAGATACCCGACCCAACCTTCGCGATGGGCCAAGCCGATCTTCGTCGGCCCTTTCTCGGCGTCCTGTTTGAGGAAGATGTACTTCTTCCCGAACGTCCATCGGGTGTCCGCGAAATCGAAGAAGGGCCAGAGGATGAGTTCTTGATTCGGGGCGAAGTCGGCCGGGGACTTCGCCCGGCTCGGGTGTCCGGGGTGCGGGGCTTTGCCCGGCAGCGGGATGATCTCGACTCCGCCGGGGGCCATCACCGTCGGCCCCCACGGGGCGAGGTCGGTCGGGGCGGTTCCGATGTTCGTGACCTTCAACATCACTTCGACGCGCGTCCCGGTGGCCGACAACGTCAGGTGCATTTCTTTTTGCACGCCGTAGTCGGTCTCCGGCGGAGGGACGAACTTCGCGCCGAAGTCGCCGAGCGGTTCCCATTGCACCGGTCGATTGTCGGGGAAGTAGGTCCGGGTTAAATCTTCCGGGGCGAGCCAGAACCGGTGCCCACCGCGGATTTGCCACTCGGCCTCGCCGGTGCCGCCCATCATCGAGTCGTAATTTTTCATCACGTTGAACCCGCCGGGCTGGCGGTATGCGATCACCCTCGGCCCGACGTCGAGGGTGACGATCATTTCGGCACTCGAGTTGGAGATTTTCAGGTTGTTCTTCCAACCGCGGTACTCGACGACTTCCAACACGGCTTGTTCCTCGCTTCGGGTATTGGACAACCGAGGGGTTTGGTTAGCATTGCTATACTAAAGGATTGCCCGCGACCCGTCCCGAACCGCCTTTTATGATCCCGACCAACCGGCGTCGCCCGAACAAGCTTGCTCTGGAAATGTGGGACGAGCGCTATGCCGCACCCTTCGCCCCGACGACGGCGGCCGAGATGGCCGCGCAAGGGTGGGACGCCGTCGATGTGGTATTCGTGACCGGCGATGCGTACGTCGATCATCCCAGTTTCGCGATGGCGATCCTGCACCGCGCTTTGGCCGCCGCCGGGTTCCGCGTGGCCATCCTCAGCCAGCCCGATTGGAAGACGTGCGAGCCGTGGCGTCAGTTCGGCCGGCCGCGGTTGTTCTTCGCCGTGAGCGCCGGCAACATGGACTCGCTGATCAACCACTACA
>JAYTBD010000639.1:0-3564 GCA_043737155.1 Fimbriiglobus sp.
GGATCGCTGCGACCCGGCAACCGCAGCATCACGAACTGACCGGGTCGAATGGCGGCGGCGATGTCCGGACAAGCCAAGCGGAGGCGAAAAGTGCACTCCGCCATCGGGACGTGTTCGAGGATCTCCGCGGTGCGCTGGAACATCGCGGCTCACCCTTCGTAGTCGGGGTCGTCCGGGTCATCGATCACCGGCGCCGCAATCGCCGAGACGAGCGCTTTGTTCTTCGTCGAGTTCGATTTGCTCATGCTCTCCGCGAGCACTTCGCGGAGTTTGTCGAGTTCGTGCACCGTCAGTTTGCGCGACTTCCCCTTCGGCAGTTTGTCGAGCAGCACCGGCCCGATCGCGATGCGGCGCAGCCGCATGACCTTGTGCCCGAGCTTGGCGAGCATCCGCCGAATCTCACGGTTTTTGCCCTCGCAGAGCACGATGCGCAACCACGTGCTATCGCCCTGCGGTTTCATTCGCCGGACCGACTTCGCCGCGACTTTGCCGTCGCTAAGCCAGACCCCGGCGAGGAGCTTGTCGATGTCGGCGATGCTCGGCTTGCCCGCCACGAGCACGACGTACGTCTTTTCGATCTGATAGCGCGGGTGCATCAGCTTGTGCGCGAGGTCGCCGTCGTTCGTCATCAAAAGCAAACCTTCGCTGCCTTCATCCAAGCGCCCGACGGTGTACACGCGCTGTTCCACATGCGGGATGAGATCGATAGCGCGGTTCCGGCCGGAAGGATCGTGATTTGTGCAGAGGTAGCCGGGTGGTTTGTGCACGGCCCAATAGACGGTCCGCTCGGCGAGGACGGGCGAATCGTCGACGCTGACCTTGTGGATCTCGCCGTCGACTTGCATGCCGAGGTTGGTGACGATTTTGCCGTTGATCTTCACGCGGCCGGCGCCGATGAGCGAGTCGCAGTGCCGGCGGGAGCCGACGCCCGCGTGGGCCAGAAATTTGTTGAGGCGTTCCATACGGTCATGATAAGACCGAACCCCGGCACGGGCCGGGGTTCGTCGCGGATTGTCGGATCACTGCTACTCTTTCGCCTTCATCGGAGTTTGCTGGCCCTCGACGCGGGCGATCTTCTCGCGGGTCTCGGCGAGAGCCTTTTGGAGTTCTTTGATGGTCTCGTCGAGCTTCTTCATCTGCGCATCGCGCACCTCTTGCCGCGCGAGGTCGGCCGCTTGATTCTTGCCGATGCCGTCGCTGGCGACCCGGGATTCTTTCTTGCTGTCGTCGAGTTCGGCCCGATACTTCGTCATCCGTTCCTTGAGGCTATCGATTTCGGCCTGGTAGCCCGCGTGGGTCGTCGATTGGGTGCGCAGAGTCTGCAGGTCGTCTTTCTTCGCCCACTCGGCTTTCGATTCATTCAAGCGCGAAACCTCCGCGCGCAGCTCGGTGATACTGGAGTTGATCGTGGTGTAGAGCGTGATGGCCGCGAGGGCGGCGATGCTGAGGATGGTGCCGCCGAAGACGCGCCAGAAGACCGACATGCGCTCCTCGTCGCCCTTCGATTTCGCGGTCGCCGATTCGATGCCGCTCCGGGCCGTTTCGACCATCATGGTCGCCATCCCGCCGCGATCGGTTTGCCCGTCGGTGTCCGTCCGCTTGAGAACCATCCTTGGTTCCCTCCTGATGATTGAGGCCGTTGACGAAGGATCGCCGTGATACCGGGAACTTGCGCGGGAGACAAGTGGAGCAGATGGCCGGGGGTATGCCTCTGGCTTTTGGCATTGAGCCGTCTTCCTCGCTGATCGCTGACGGCTGTCCCATTCGCGACCTTGAGAAACGAAACAGCTTTCAGCGATCAGCGATGGGCAATCAGCAAAACATTGCCTGTTCCAGCTATGGAAAGTGCCAAAATCCAGCGGTACGCCCGATGACCGGGTGCAGCAACGATTGTCGGAGTCGGATGGATACATTGCGCCGACTTCCGAAGTCCGGTTTCGACTTCGGAAGTCCTTCTCGGGCAGGACAGCTTCGGAAGTCGCCCACTCTCAACGACTTCCGAAGTCGAAACCGGACTTCGGAAGTCAAACGTGGGCGGGTCCTGAATCGAGGTCGTCGTCAAACCTTCAAGAATTGTCGGCACACCAGAATGCCGGGTGTGCCAACCATTCTGGAAGGTTTTCGTAGGTCACGCTCTGCGTGACGTGCTTCCCGCGATCAATAAAGCTGAATTCCTTTCGGGCGTCATGCAGAGCATGACCTACGAAATCAAACCAATCCGAAGGAATCGTTGCTATACCCAGAGCGTCGATGGAGTTAGGCGGGTGGAATCTTCGGAACCCACCGCCGAAGACTCGACCCGCCCTACGAAAACCCATCATCCCCACGTCACCAAACCCGGTTCCAGCGCATGCGGGAGATTCACGTGCTTCGGCAGAACGCGGACGCTGAAGCCGAAGTGGCCGCTCGATTCGCAAGGCACCGTGCCGGTGAACAGCATCGTGCGATTGGCATCGGCCGAAGCCGCCGGGGAGAGCGACGCCGTCATCGGATTGCCGATCTCGCCGAGATTGTCCACGTGTCCGTAGTAAAGCTGCACGTCGACCTCATCGGGTTTGATCGCTCCGAGCGCGACCTTCACCTTGACGGCGAAATCTTTGCCGACCCAAAGGGTCTGGCCAGTCGGGGCCTCGACGCTCTCGACGCGGATATCGTTCCACGCCCCGCCCATGCGACGACGCCACTCCGCGAGTGCCTTCGCGGGTTCGAGCTGCGCCGCGGTCAGCTTGGCTTCGCGGGCGTGCGCCGGCAGGTAACACCGCGTCAGATATTCTTCGACCATGCGGTTCGTGTTGAACACGGGCACCAGCGTCGAAATCGCCTTCTTCATCCGCCGGACCCACTCGCGCGGCAGTCCGTCGGCGCCGCGGTTGTAAAACGCGGGGGCGATGTCGCGCTCCAGCAGTTCGTACAGCAGCCGGCTCTCGACTTCATCTTGGTACTTGAGATCCGTGTATTCCTCGCCGGCGCCGATGGCCCAGCCGTTCTCGGTGTCGCCGCGCTCGACCCACCAGCCGTCGAGGATCGACAAGTTCAGCCCGCCGTTGACGGCGATCTTCATGCCGCTGGTGCCCGATGCTTCGAGGGGCCGGCGCGGGTTGTTCAGCCAAACGTCGACGCCGTGGACCATGTGGCGGGCCACGTTCATGTCGTAGTCTTCGATGAACACGACGCGCTTGCGGAACTCGGGGATGCGGGCGTTCTGCACGACGCGGGCGATGAGTTCCTTGCCCCCTTGGTCCTTGGGATGAGCCTTGCCGGCGAAGACGAACTGCACCGGCCGCTGGGCGTTGTTGACGATGGCCGCGAGGCGGGCGACATCGCGGAAGACGAGGTCGCCGCGCTTGTAGGTGGCGAAGCGGCGGGCGAAGCCGATGGTCAGCGCCTCCGGGTCGAGCGCTTCTTCCGCGGCCGCGATCTCCGAATGCGGCGCCCCGCGCCGGGTCAGTTGCATCTTCAAACGCGAGCGCGCGAACGCGATCAACCGCGTCCGGCACTTCTCGTGCGTCCGCCAGAGTTCGCCGTCGGGGACCGTGTCGATCTTCGACCACACCGCATGGTCCG
>JAYTBD010000640.1:0-3561 GCA_043737155.1 Fimbriiglobus sp.
CAACCCGGCTCACCACTTCCTTTTTCCGACCGGCCGATCCGGATCGAGACGCAGCTCATACAACCCGGCTCACCACACCGGATTCTCCCATAATGATTGAACACCGCCACCGATCCCCGAGAAGGACACCCCGTGCCATTCCGATTCACTCCACTCCTCTGCATTTCATTTCTCGTCGTACCTTCGTTGCGTGCGGATGAGCCACCGGGCATCTCCGCGAAGCGCATCAAAGACGATGTCACCACCCTCGCCGCCGACCGATTCGAGGGCCGCGGCCCCGGCACTCGCGGCGAAGACCTCACCACCGACTTCCTCGCGGGCGAATTCAAAAAGGCCGGACTTAAACCCCTCGGCGAGCGCGGCACCTACTTCCAACCCGTCCCGCTCATGCGCATCGTCACGAGTCCGAAGTCCACCCTCCGAGCATCCAAGGACAAAGATACCCTCGACTTCACATGCGAGGAAGAGTTCTCGGGCACGAGCCACACGCAAACCGAACTCCCGGAGTTCGATGGCGAGGCGGTCTTCGTCGGCCACGGTATCACCGCACCCGAGTTCGAGTGGGACGATTACAACGGCATCGACGTGACGGGCAAAATCGTCGTCCTGTTCACCAACGAGCCGCCGTCGAAGGATCCCAAATTCTTCGGCGGCGAAGCGCTCACGTACTACGGACGTTGGACCTTCAAATTCGAGGAGGCGACGCGGCGCGGGGCCAAGGCTTGCTTCATCATCCACACCGCAGAAACGGCCGGCTACCCGTACTCGGTCGTGCGGCCGCTCGAAGGTGCGCAGCTCAAGCGCGACCCCCAAAATCCGGCGCTCGCCTTCGCCGGCTGGCTCTCGCGCAACGCCGCGGAGAAGCTCCTCGCCTTGTCCGGCAAGAAGGTCGACGACCTATTGAAATCCTCCGACACTAAGGGGTTCAAAGCGTTTTCGCTCGGTGTGAATTTGAAGGGCACGATGCCGACGGAGGTGAAGACCCTCCGCAGCAACAACGCCGTCGGCATGGTCGAAGGGAGCGATCCGGCGCTGAAATCGGAAGCGGTGATCTTCACCGCGCACTGGGACCACCTCGGCGTCGGCCGGGCGGTCATCGGCGATACGATCTACAACGGCGCGGCGGACAACGCGACCGGCTGCGCCATGATCTTGGAACTGGCCCGCGCTTGGTCGGCGGAGAAAACGAAGCCGAAGCGCTCCGCGATCTTTCTCGCCGTCACGGGCGAAGAGAAGGGATTGCTCGGGTCGAAATACTATTCGCAGAATCCGTTGGTGCCGCTGGGCAAGACGGCGCTGAACCTCAACTTCGATATGATCCTGCCACTCGGCGTGCCGGAGTCGATCGTCGTCACCGGGGCGGAGCGCACCACCGCATGGCCGACGGTGCAGGCGGTGGCGAAGGCGCACAAGCTCGAGATCGAAGCCGACTCGCGGGCGCACTTGGGCATCTTCTATCGGTCGGATCACTTCTCGATGGCCCGCGCGGGCGTGCCGGCGTTCTCGGTGGCGCCGGGGTCGAAGATCCAAGGGAAGCCGGCCGACTTCGCCAAGAAATCGCTGCAGGAGTTCAACGACAAAGCTTATCACTCACCGCAAGACGAAATGCGCGCCGACTGGGACTTCTCCGGGTTCGTCACGCTGGCCGGGTTTGCGCTGGATGTGGCCCGCGCCGCGGCGAACGCCGACGGACTGCCGACGTGGAACCCGGGCGACGAGTTCCGGCCCGCCCGTGAAAAGAGCGGGGTGAAGTAGAATGAAGACCGAGAGAACTGGAGACGGATTTGCGACAAGGCACATTGGCCGCATTTCCACATAACGAATCACTTTGAATCGTGGAAACCGTTGCACAATCCGGACGTATAGGCATGACGGCGAGTGGGCAATGTCAAGCGAGTATTCGAGTTGTCGGCTTCGCTCGACCGAAACTCATTCGCGCTTGTTGGTGGTCATTGGTAACTGGAGTGTTGATCCATCCTCGAGCACGATCACCAGTTCCTGGGTCGGGGCGTGGTGGCCGAGAAAGACGACCGCCGCGGTGGAATCCAATGTCACCGGCTTCCCGAGTGGCACCAAGTTAACCCCCGAGGCTCGCAACACCAGAATCCGATTCCTTCCCGTGGCGACCGCCAAGTGATTCGCCCGCAGCAGACAGACCGCCGAGTACCCGTCGACATGGGATGCGGCGACGTGGCGAAATTCCGGTTCTCCACCCCAAATGCCGAATTCGCTGCGGTGGACCACACCCTCTCCGTCGATCCCGGCGATGACCAGCGTGCGATCGTCGAGCGCCGCGCAATCGATCTTCGGCCGGTGGCCGAAGTTCGCCGGTGTCCAGCCGGGGTCCCCCGACCGAGCCGCCATCCAGGCATTGGCACCTCCTCTCGCTTTCACATTGCGAGAGCCCACCAACTCGCGGCCCGACCAATCCCAAAGCATTCCGCAAGCTTCGCCGATCCAATGGGTCGTCCCGAGAAAATGGCCGGTATGCTGTCCCGCCGAGCCTGCGACGAGCATTTCCGCATGGTATCCCATGCGCAAGCCGTCCACGGCCACCACAATGTAATTCGCACCGGCGTGGCCGAAACAGTACGGCTGCAGGTAGAAGTCGTCCGATTCGCGCGGAATATCGGCGGAGGCCAGCGCTTCCCCATTGCGGATTTTCGCCGGGTGGAGAGCGTACGCGGTCAACCGCAAATAGGTCGTATGGTCGTTGAGCGTGTAGAGAGAAGCGCCTAGGCGATCGGTACACAGGGCGGCGAGTTCGCCGGGCAGCGCGTGGGCGACGGTCGTGGTTTGGCCGCTCCGCAGATCCCACGCGATCACCGCATCGGCGGTGCCGATGAAGACGATGCCCGCATCTTGGGCGTGGACCACCGCCCGAACTTTGCCCTGCACCAGCGGCTTCGGTTTCGGAAGTACGCCCGGTGAACTGGCCCCGGTCGCGGTGGCGTAGGCCGCGTCGCGGCGGAGGCTCGGGGACCAATCGCGCGTCGAACCGCCGAAGAGCGGATCGACGCGCGCGTTCACCCGTCCGGCCCCGCCGGCGCGGAGGTGCTCGGCGAAGAGAAGCCGGACGCGATCCCGGAGATCGGCGCGGTGCTCGTCGGCCAAAAGTTCCGACACGCTCAATGCGTAATTGAAAATCCGACCGGCGTCGGCGTGGGCCGGGGGACCGTAGCGCCGCTCCGCTTCGTCGAGCAGCTCGTCGAATCGGGTGAGTTCGCCGGTCACCAAGGCGTCGTCGATCAAGCGTTCCCCGCAAGGGATCGCGCCGGAGTTTCCGCCGGCCCACCCCGCCGAGTAGAATCCGTTGGCCGACGCGGAATCGCCGAGCTTGGCGCGGATCAGATCCCCCGCTTGCAAGTGCTCGCGCCGCTCCGCCAGTTTGTCCGCCGCGCGGCGGTACGAGACACCCGCCCGCGTTTCGTCGCCGAGGCGGCGCAGGAGATCGCCCGCCTTCACGTCCTCGCCGGCGCGCTCGTACAACCGTACCGCTTCGTCGAAGTCACCGGCCTGTTCAAAAACAGCCGCCGCGCCGATGGGGTCGTTCAACCGGTC
>JAYTBD010000641.1:0-3559 GCA_043737155.1 Fimbriiglobus sp.
GAAGAAGGCCACCTGAGCGCGGCGCTGTGCCACCTCGGCAACATCAGCTACCGGCTCGGCACGCCCTCGGACCTCGTCGAGCGAGTCGACGCTTTCGGCGGAAACGCAGAAATCGGCGAAGCCTACAAGCGGATGAGGGCCCACCTCGCCGATAACAAGGTCGATCTCACGGCGGAGAAGGGCATGATGGGTCGCAAGCTCACCATCGACCCGAAGACGGAGAAGTTCACGGGCGCGGACGTGGCCAAGGCGAACGCGATGCTCTTCCGGGAGTACCGCAAGGGCTTCGACATCGTCGAAGCGGCGTGAGCCTAGCGCCTGCGGTCGGACCTCAATACCGAAATCGCCGGCGACCTCCGCGTTACGCTGCCGACCGTCGGCAAAGCACGCGACGTCGTCGGCCTCTACCGCACCCGGCCGATCTGGCGGGGCCGTGCCGGTTCGCTATGTCGACCTCGGCGTTCTACCTCCCCCTACCAAATCGACGAGGCCGCCGTGAAGTCGCCCGTTTCCCATTTCACCCGCTGCGCTTTCCTCTTAACTCTGTTCGCGAATGTCGGATCGGCCGCCGAGCCGGCGCCCGAGTACGACCTCGTCATCCGCAACGGCCGCATCGTCGACGGCACCGGCAACCCGTGGGTCCACGGGGATGTCGCCATCAGGGGCGACAAAATCATCGCCGTCGGCCGCGTGCCGGAGGGGAAGGCCAAGCGGACCATCGACGCGAAAGGTCTGATCGTGGCGCCGGGCTTCATCGACATCCACTCGCACTCGGACGATCTCCTCTTCGAAGACGGTCGCGCGCAGAGCAAGATCCGGCAGGGCGTGACGACGGAAGTCCTCGGCGAGGGGCGCTCGGCCGGCCCCGCGAAGGGGCGACTCCAAGCGCGTACCATCGGCGTGCGCGGGAAGGAGGTAAAATGGTCCACGCTCGGCGGCTACTTCGACGCCATCGACAAGGCCGGGGTCAGCGTGAACGTGGTCAGTTATGTCGGTCTGGACAACATCTGGGAATGCGCGATGGGCCAGTCGCATGCGCGGCCCACCGCGGAGCAATTCGACGGGATGAAGCTGCTGCTCGGGGAAGCGATGGACGACGGCGCGTACGGCCTCTCCTCGCTGCTGATGATGCCGCCGGGATCGCTCGCGACCACGGACGACCTCGTGGAACTGTGCAAGGTGCTGAAGAAGCACGGCGGCCTCTTCTCGTCGCACATCCGGAGCGAGGGGATGGATGTGTTCGCTTCGATCGAGCAGGTGATCGAAGTCGGCGAGCGCGCCGGGGTGCCGGTGGACATCATCCACATCAAGATCGCCGACGAGAAGCTCTGGGGGAAGATGAAGGACGCGGTCGAACTGATCGACGCCGCGCGGAAGCGGGGCGTCGATGTGCAGGCCAACGTCTACCCGTACACGCGCGGCAACAATAACCTCGCCAGCATCATCCCGCCTTGGGCGCACGAGGGGGGAACCGGCAAAATGATGGAGCGTCTCAAAGACCCGAAGGACCGCGCACGTTTGAAGAAGGAGATCAAAGGCGGCGTCGAGGGGTGGTACAACCACTACACCGCCGTCGGCGGCGATTGGTCGCGCATGCTCGTGAGCGGGCGCGGCACCTACGAAGGGCTGACGATGGACCGCGTGATCGCGGCGAAATCGAAGGGCAAGGAGCCGGCGCCCGATCCGCTCGACCTCCTCTTCGACATCTTGATCGAACAGGGCGGCTCGGTGCCGACGGTGTTCGCGCACCACGACGAGAAGGACATGAATCTCGCGCTGCGGCAGCCGTGGTGCTCGATCGGTTCGGACGGCGCGGCCTACGCCATCGAGGGGCCGCTCAAGCGCGGAAACCCGCACCCGCGGAACTTCGGCACCTTCCCGCGCGTGCTCGGCGTGTACGTCCGCGACCGGGGCGTGCTGAAGCTCGAAGACGCGATCCGCAAGATGACCTCGCTCAACGCCGCGAAGGTCGGCCTGATCGATCGCGGGACGCTGCGCGCGGGCGCCTTCGCGGACGTGACCGTCTTCGACCCGGTGACAGTCATCGACAAATCGACGTACGCCGCTCCGTTCGCGTACGGCGAGGGGATCGAGTACGTCGTCGTCAACGGGCGAATGGTCTTGGACCGGGGCAAACACACGGATGCGATGCCGGGCCGCGCGCTGCGCCGGGGGAAGTGACATCGGCGGCGAAGTTCCGCAGGTTTGTCACTTGCCGGGTTCGGGATCGTAACCGGCCGGTTTGGTCGCGGGGCGAGGGGTGGGCGGCGGCGGTGTGACGCCCGCGGCAAGCATCGCGCGGTGGATCGCCCCGATCGTCTCGGCGGAGGGCTTGAAGTTGCCGGGGCGGAACCCTTCCGCGATCAGCAGCGGGGTCCAGTCGTATTTGTTCTTCTTGTTCCAAACCTCGATCTTCGCCCCACTCTTGGCGAGCAAGCGGACCATGTTCGGCAAGCTCTTGTAAGCGGCACCGTGCATGGCCGTTTCGCCGTTCTCATCCACGGTGTTCACGTCGGCCTTCAGGGTCAACAAGTATTCGACGGCGGCGAGGCATTCGGTTTCGGTCCCGGCTTCCTCGTCCGGCGCGAGCGTGCCGACGCCGGCGGCGGCCATGAGCGGCGTGCAGCCGTCTTTGTTCGCCAGGAGCGGGTCGGCCCCCAGTTCCACGAGGAGTTTCATGTACGGGAGGTCGGCCGTCTTGGACGCGAGCAGAAGCGCGGTCGCGCCGGTCATGTTGATCTTGCCCGGTCCGGACGAGTTCTTTTCGAGTTTCGCGTTGACGTCGACACCGGACTTCACCAGCACCCGGGCGAATTGCAGCCCGCTCAGATTGCCGGAACCGGTGGGTGGCGGTTGGCCGTCGGGGTCGTCTCCGCGGCTCGGTTTGCGGACCCACGTTAGCGTGTGCAGGGGCGTGAACCCGGACCGCTGATCGTTCGGGTTCGCGCGGGCTTTCAGGAGCACCGCGGCGAGTTCGAAGTGTCCGTTCTCGACCGCCAAAATCAGCGCGCTCGTCCCGTTTTTCGGCGTGGTGCCGCCGCCTTTCCGCTCGGTCTCGATGGCTTCGTCCGCGTCCACCCCCGCTTTGAGCAGGGCCTTGAGCGCCCCGATCCGCCCTTCCCGCGCCGCGAAGAGCATCGGCGTGAATCCGGACTTCAGCCGGGCTTTCGGATCCGCACCGGACTCAATGAGCGCCTCGACGACCTCGGCGTGCCCCTCGGCTGCGGCCCACATCAGGGCGGTCTGTCCGTTCCTTTCCTTCGCGTCTACCTTCGCTCCGGCGTTCAGCAACGCTTTGACCGGACCGACGCGGCCGGTCCGCGCGGCGGTCATCAGCGCGGTTTCGCCGCCCCGCAGCACCGCGTTGGCGTCCGCGCCGGCGCCCAGCAACGCCTCGACCAGTTTCGTGTTACCGTTCGTACAAGCGAGCGAGAGCGGCGTGACTCCATAACGGTTCTCGACATTCGCCTTCGCCCCCGCTTTGAGCAGGAGTTTCGCCGCGTCGGGTTCGTCGTGGTAGGCGGCCCAGTGGAGCGCGGTCATCCCATCCGCTTGGGCG
>JAYTBD010000642.1:0-3551 GCA_043737155.1 Fimbriiglobus sp.
GCCGTCGGCGCGTTCGGGGGTCGCGGTCAGCCCCAAGCGAAAGGGTGCGAGGCTGCCGATGGCGGCTTCTTGGAAGGTCGAGCCGGGCAGGTGGTGGGCCTCGTCGAAGATGATCAGGCCGAAGCGCTGGCCCCAGCGTTCGAGGTGGATGTACGACGAATTGTAGGTCGTCACCGTCAGCGGTTGGAAGTCGTAATAGCCGCCGCCCAACAGACCCGCTTCGATGCCGAAGAACTTCGATAGGTCGGCGTACCACTGGTTCATCAGCACGATCGTCGGCACGACCACGAGCGTCGGCCGGTTGGCTTTCTCGATGGCCATGGCCGCGAGGAACGACTTCCCCGTGCCCGTGGGCAGCACGACGACGCCGCGGGCACCGGTGTTCCACCACTCGTGCAATCCCTCGGTTTGGTGCGGGAACGGCACTCGGTCGGTGGTCATCTTCCACCCGAGCGATTTATTCTCCCAACCCCGCGCGGTGTCGTGATAGGCCAGCTTGTCCTTACGGAGGCGCTCGACGATGGCGCGGTAGTACCGACCTTGGGCGCGATAGGTACTTGTGCGCGGATCGAACTTGACCCCGGGCAGCGTGGGGAAGTCGAACTCCGGCGGGCCGGCCGTCAGCAGGAGGGTGCCGCGGTCGTAGGCGAGTTCGATGGGCGATTCGTCGGGCATGGGAACCGCCTTCGATTGTGGCGGCAAGTTTCCCAACTTGCCGCCTTCCGATTCAACAGAAGAATTGAAGATTTCAGGCACTTTATCGACTCCGGCAAGTTGGGGAACTTGCTGCCTGAGTTCGTCCAGTTCGTCCACGCAGGGGTGGCAGCAGCGCTGGACGAACGATTCAGGCCCGGCATCAACTAAGGTCGAATCTTTTCCATGGCCGCCACCAACCTCACCCGCAGCTCCGGGGTCAGTTGTTCCTGCACGTCGGATCGCCCGCACCACTTCACTAGCAACTCCAAAAGTTCCACCGTCGATTCGAGCACCGGCCAATCCGTCATCGGTACGACCTCTTTCACCACCTCCGGTTTAGCTTCGCCCATCAACTCGCGGACCGTGGCCAAAAATCCTCCCGTCGGCACGGCGGCAAACGCGATCTCGTCCTCGTCGCCGTCGAAGACGCCCGCGAACAGATTCTGCTTTTGTTCGAGCGTCCGCAGGACTCGCTCTTCGATGGTCCCGCGGGTCACGAGGTTGACGACGCGCACCGGCTTGTTCTGACCGAGCCGATGCACGCGCGCGATGCGCTGCTCTAATACGGCCGGGTTCCACGGCAATTCCAAGTTGATTACGGTGTCGGCCACCTGCAAATTCAACCCGAGTCCGCCCGCATCGGTGCTCAGAAAGACCGGGCAATCGGCCTGCGTGCGGAAGGTCGCCAACGCCGTCTTGCGGTCGCGCCCGCTCAGACCGCCATGGAGCACTTCGTAACCGATCCCCAACCGGTCGAGCTTCTCGGCGGCTTTGAGAATCATCGTCTCCCACTGGCTGAAGACGACGAGCTTGTGCCCGGTCTCGGCTTGCAATTCCTTCACGATCTCGGCGAACTCGTCGAGCTTCGGCGAGTGGTTCGTGGTTTTGTCGAGCAAGAACGTGCTGTCGCAGACGAGCCGCATGTTCGATAGGCACGCTAAAATTCGCCGGCGGTCGATGTCGCTGAGGAAGCTCTTCTGGAGCAGCCGGGCGAGGGCGCTGCGCTGTTCCTCATACGGTCCGCGCTGCGCTTCGCCGAGTTCGACGAAGACGATACTGTCCGTGCGCGCGGGCAACTGGGTCAGCACTTCGGCGCGGGTGCGGCGCAGGAAGATCGGTTCGAGTTTCTGGCGGATCGAATCGAGGTTGCGGTAGCCGACGAGATTTTCGCGCTCGTCGAGGACGCGGTGATCTTGGAGAAATTGGAAAGCCGGGCCGAAGCGGCGCTCGTCGATGTACTGGACGATGCTGTACAGCTCTTCGAGCTTATTTTCCAGCGGCGTGCCGGTGAGGACCATCGCGTAGCGGCTCGCGAGTTTCTTCACGGCCTTCGACGTTTTCGATTCCCAATTCTTGATGCGCTGCGCTTCGTCGAGCACGACCACGTCCGGCTTCCACGCGTTGATCGCCGTCAGATCGCGCACGACCTGCTCGTAGTTCACCAGCCGATAGAACGTCGGCTCCGCATAGAGATCGACGCGGTCGGTCGGACCGCCTTCGATCACCTGCACCGCGCGGGCGGTGAATTTTTGGATCTCCGTTTCCCACTGGTACTTCACCGAACTCGGGGCGACGACGAGCACCCGGCCGATGCCGCGCTCGCGGGCCAGCAGTTCCACGGCCGCGAGGGCCATGATCGTCTTGCCGAGGCCCATGTCGTCCCCGAGTATCGACCGGCCTCGGCAAGCGAGGAACAGCGCCCCGCGCATTTGGTAGTCGTACAGCGGCACCTTGAGCAGGTTCAGATCGAGCGTCCCCGCTTCGAGTTGTTCCACCCAAGTTTTCTCGCGGCGCAGCATCTCGGCGCGCTCGACTTCGCGGTCGACGAAGTCGAGGGCGTCGGACATCACCGTCACTTCTTCGGGGACGTGCTCCACCGCCGCGATCAGATCATCGAAGCGCCCGCGGCCGGACCAGAGGCCGCGCTGGTCGAAGAACTTCTTGGCCAGCCCCGCGAGTTTGTCCGAGTGCCGCGGCGGCAGATGGACCCCGAGTTGCAAGCTCTCGCCGTAGTGCAGGAATACCTCGGGCCGGACGATCACCGCCTTCTTTTTCTGTAGATTTGCGGGGAGGTCGTCCTTCAGCGATTCGAGCACTGCGAGGATGTGTTTGCAAGTGCCGAGGGTGTTGGCTTTGAAGTCGGGGCAGGTGCAGGCGTTGTCGCCGGTGTCGAACCCGCGGACCGTCACGGTGTAATCGCCGCCGGTTTCCGGGTTGGTGACGCGGTAGTCGGAGAAGACTTTTTTCTTGCTCAGGTTGTCGATGCGATAGCGGCCGGTCCGGGCGCGCTGCCGGCGGAGTTCGATTTGTTCTTCGCGCAACATGCGGGTATTGTAGCAGGGTGAAAAACTGATCGCTGAAAGCTGACTGCAGTCCCGATTGTGACCGACCGGGTCAGCGGTCAGTTTCCGGAGTCCATCGCGTTTAGCGCAGTAAGATAGCAGTGCCGAGTGCCGCCATCTGCCGAGTCGCGTTCATGAGTTTGCCCGCAGCAGATGTCACCGTGGTCGGAGCGGGACCCGTCGGCTGTATCGCCGCTATCGCGCTGGCGCGGCGCGGGTCGCGGGTGACCCTGCTGGAAGCGACACCCGTCGGCAAACGGCTCGCGGGGGAATGGCTCCATCCCACCGCCGTGCAATTGCTGAACGAACTCGGCGTGCCGCTTCCCCCATCGGCGAGCCGCGATGCGGCCCGCGGGTTCATTGTCTATCCGGAAGACGGCTCCGACCCCATCGAACTCCCGTACGCCGATGGCGACTCCGGCCTGACCTGCGAACACCATGTTTTGGTCGCGTGGCTCCGCCGAATTGCCACCGGGATACCGGGGCTGGAAATCCGCTCGGATGTGCGAGTCT
>JAYTBD010000643.1:0-3549 GCA_043737155.1 Fimbriiglobus sp.
GGCGGGTTGAAGCTCGATAGCAAGGCCGGCTGGCAGACCGGCGGCGATAGCGGCCCTTCGATCACCCCCGGCAAACCGGGCGAGAGCTTGCTGCTGAAGAGTTTGAAGTACCAAGGCGATTCGCACATGCCGCCCGAGGGTCAACTCCCGGCGGCGGTGATCGCCGACTTCGAAACGTGGATCAAAGCCGGGGCCGCCGATCCGCGTCTGAGCGGCGGGATCAAGAAGCAAATCGGCATGAGCGTCGCCGACGGCCGGAAGTTTTGGGCTTATCAGCCGGTCAAAGCGCCCGTCATTCCCGCGACCGCCGACAACTCTTGGGCGACCGGCGATCTCGACCGTTTCGTCCTCGCCAAGCTCGAAGCCAAGGGGTTGAAGCCGAGCGCCGACGCGGACAAGCCGACGCTGTTGCGGCGGATGTACTTCGACCTCATCGGCCTGCCGCCGACGCCGGAAGAGATCGACGAGTTCGTCGCCGACAAAGATCCCAAGGCGTTCGAGACGCGCGTGGACAAGCTGCTGGCGCGGCCGGAGTTCGGCGAGCGCTGGGGCCGGCACTGGCTCGATGTGGCGCGCTACGCGGAATCGCTGACGCTGCGCGGCTTCATCCTCAAAGAATCGTGGCGTTACCGCGACTATGTCATCGACAGCTTCAACGCCGACCGCCGCTTCGACCATTTCCTGAAGGAACAGATCGCCGGGGATTTGATGAAGGCGAAGAACATCGAGGAGCGGCACCGGCAGATCATCGCGACGGCCTTTTTGGCCATGGGCAACCACAACCTCGAAGAGCAAGACAAAAAGGTCTTGCGGATGGATATCGTCGACGAGATGCTCGACGTCGTGTCCAAGGGGTTGCTCGGGCAAACGGTGACCTGCGCGCGCTGTCACGATCACAAGTTCGATCCGATTCCGACGAAAGACTATTACGCCCTCGCCGGGATTTTCCGCAACGTCCAAGCGACCGACGACGCGAACGTTTCGGTGTGGAAAGAAGTGCCGCTGCCGATGGAACCCGCGATCGAAGCGGAGTTGAAGAAGCACGAGGCGCGCGTGGCGGCGCTGGATGTGAAGATCCGCACGACCAAGTCCGCGGCGGCGGGGAAAGCGGGCAAAGGTGTCATAGCCATCGCCGATGTGAAGGGGATCGTCATCGACGATTCGCAGGCGAAAAAGACCGGCGAGTGGCCCGCTTCGACGTCCACGGGCACGTACATCGGCGCCGGGTACATCCACGACGACGCGGCGGGCAAGGGCGAAAAGTCACTCACGTTTATCGCGGAACTCCCGACGACGGGGCGGTACGAAGTGCGACTGTCGTACTCGGCGAGCGCGAGCCGGGCGTCCAATGTGCCCGTCACCGTATTCGGTGCCGACGGCGAGAAGACGATCGCCGTGGACATGCGCAAAGCCCCGCCCGTGGAGGGGCGTTACGTCTCGCTCGGCGAATACAAATTCGAGAAGGTCGGCCAGAGCTTCGTCATCGTCGCCAACGAGGGGACCACGGGGCACGTCACCGCCGACGCCGTGGTGTTCCTGTCGCTCGACAAGAAAGAATCCAAAAAGGACGAACCCAAATTGAAGGGCGTCGAACCCGATGCACTCAAGTCGCTGGAAGACGAATTGAAGAAACTCCAAGCCAGCGGACCGAAGCGACCGCTGGCATTGAGCGTGGTCGAACGGGCGAAGATGGAAGAAGCGAAGATCCACATCCGCGGGCTCGTGAGCAACCAAGGGGCGGTGGCGCCGCGCGGCGTGCTGCAAGTGGCGACCACCGGCGATGCCCCGGCGATGCCCAAGGAGCAGAGCGGACGGCTCGAACTCGCGGGGTGGATTGCCTCCGGTGATAACCCGTTGACGGCGCGGGTGTACGCCAACCGAGCTTGGCACTGGATCTTCGGTTCGGGCCTCGTTCGCACCGTCGACAACTTCGGCACCACCGGCGAAGTCCCGAGTCACCCCGAGTTGCTCGATCACTTGGCGACGCAGTTCGTCGCCGGGGGCTGGTCGGTCAAGAAGCTCGTGCGCTCGATGGTGTTGAGCCGCACCTACCGGCAAAGCGCCGGATCGGCGGAGCCGGCCGATGTCGAGAATCGCCTCTTCGGCCGGGCCAACCGCAAGCGGCTCGACGCCGAGGTGATCCGCGATTCCATGCTCGCGATCAGCGGAGCACTTAGCGCGGAACGCGGCGGGCAGACTTACGCGGCGAGCCTCGGTTCCGATTACGGGTACAAAGCGAACGACACCCGCCGCAGCGTCTATCTGCCGGTGTTCCGCAATTCACTACCGGATATGTTTGAAACGTTCGACTTCGCCGATCCGAGCGTCGTGGTCGGCGCCCGCAACACCAGCACCGTCGCCCCGCAGGCGTTGTTCATGCTCAACAACCCGTTCCCCATCGAGCAGGCCAAGCTCGCCGCGGCAAAGCTGCTGAAGCTGCCACTGGAATCGGACGACGCCCGCATCGCGCACTTGTACCGCTCGACGCTCGGCCGACCGCCGACCGACGGCGAGCGCGAAGTCGTGCGGAAGTATTTGAAGAACCAGAATTCTCCGTCCGACGCATGGGCCGGGATCGCGCAATCGCTGTTCGCGTCCGCCGAGTTCCGGACTTCCCGTTAGCCCGGCTTCCCGTTAGCCCGACGCGCTAGCGAGGGAGTCGGGTGGAGTCCGCGACACCCGACGCCGATGGCGATTCGATCCATGGACAGCATCCGGTACGAATCCGCCGTCGGATGTCGATGACTCCATCCGACTCCCTCGCTAGCGCGTCGGGCTAACGGGACGGCCTCGCTAGCTTGTCGGGTCAATGAAACGCCGTAAACTCACGAAAGGCCCTACCATGTTCCTCCCCGTCAGTCGGCGCGAATGGTTGACCCGAACTGGGTGCGGTTTCGGGGCGCTCGCGCTCGGGGGATTGGCGCACGCCGCCAACCCGCTCGCCGCGAAGAAACCGGGGCTGCCCGCCAAGGCCAAGCGCATCATCTTCCTGTTCATGCAGGGCGGCGTGAGCCACGTCGATTCGTACGACTACAAGCCGCGGTTGGTCAAAGACGACGGCAAGCAGATGCCCTTCGACGACGCCCGCACGGTCGCCAACACCGGCAGCAAGGGGACCAGCGAGCGCGTGATGAAGCCGCTCTGGAAGTTCGCCCAGCGCGGCCAATCCGGCCGCTGGGCTTCGGACCTGTTCCCCGAAACGAACGCCCACGTCGACAAGCTCTGCTTCGTGCATTCGCTCCACACGGAAGGGGTCGCCCACGGCCCGGCCACGCTCTTCCTGCACTGCGGTTCGACCAACTTCATCCGGCCGAGTTTCGGCTCGTGGGTCGTCTACGGCCTCGGCTCCGAGAACGACAACCTCCCCGGCTTCGTCAGCATCGCCCCGTCGTCCGGCAACGGCGGGCCCCGGAACTACGGTAACGCCTTCCTCCCCGCCATCTACCAGGGCACGCCGCTCGGCAAAGCGGGCGGTGCGGTCTCCGATGCGACCATCCGCAACTTGAAATCGTCGCTATCGCAGTCCGATCGACTCTCGCGTTTCGACCT
>JAYTBD010000644.1:0-8639 GCA_043737155.1 Fimbriiglobus sp.
CGAAAATCCGCCAGAGCATCGACGCGGATCCGACGACCGCGGCGAAGTTCAGCGCGAACCAGAGCAACTGGCCGAGCCGCCAGTGCATCGCCCCGAGCGGCAGAGCCAACGGCAGTGTCCACGGCGGGTTCCACATCATCACCGGGTCGTCCCAACTCGTGCCGATGTCGCGCTGGTAAGCGTACAGCACGGCGCCGTCGTAGGGGTTCTCCCCGGCCAGTGCGGCCCGCCCGGCACTTTGATACTGGAGGTAGTCGAATGGCCGCAGCACGGCCGCGTCGCCGAAGTGCGGGGCGAAGAGCACTCCCGCCACCGCGAGGGCGACGAGGAGGGCGAGAACGAGCAAACCGGTGCGCCGCGTCATGCCGCAGCCTAGTGCGCAGACTCCCGCCGGGCGAATTTTCTTCCGTTCGTAGAATGGCCCACCCCGCACCCGGTGATCCATGAGCGAAGCCCGCGCCGTAGCGTCCCCGACTTACTCCATCTGGCCCCTTTGGGCGACGACGGTCGCGTACCTGTTGAATCTCGCGGTGATCCTGGCCCTCCAATCGCTCCTGCTCAGCCCGACCATCGGGATGGATTACTACCGGTGGTTCCAACTCGGGTCGCTCGGCGGACTCGCGTCCGGGGCGTCGTTCTGGGGCTGGACGACCCGGTTCCGCAGCACCGGTTCGGCGGCGTGGGCCGCACCGTTCCTCGCATTCGTGCTCGCTCTCACGGTCGCCAACGGGCCGACATCGCCGACGCTCGGCGCCTTCGCCGGGTTCCTGTCGAGCGTCAGCTTCCTTCCGCTCTTCGTCTATGTTGTGGCGTTTCCCCTCGGCGACTGGCCGAATGAGGTCAAAAGCCGTCTGGTGCTCCCGAAGTTCGCCCTGCTGTTCGGGAGCCTGATCGCCGCGGTGGTTTACACGCAGAATTCTTACCGGGTGTGGACTTACGAACCGCCCTCGTTCGACGCGCTCTGCCTCAACGGGGCACTCATCGGTTCGTTGCTTTTGTTCATCTGGAGTTGGGGCACCCTCCAAAGAGGAGCGGTCGAATTATTTTTCGAAGTCACCCTGGGCGTCTGCTACGCGTGCCGCGGCGGTCCGACCCACGTCGTCCCCGCGATTGGCCCGGTGCTGGTGATCGCCAACCACGCCTGCTGGTTCGACCCGGCCTTCGTGGCGAAGGTGCTGCCGCGACCGGGGACGCCGATGATGACGGCCCGCTTCTACAAGGTGTGGTTCCTCAAGCCGCTGCTGAAGTACGTCTTCCGCGTGATCGTCGTCCCCGAGACGCCGATGCGCCGCGAAGCTCCGGAACTGAAGCTTGCGATCGCCGCGCTCGACCGCGGCGAGTGCGTGATGTTATTCCCCGAAGGCTACCTGCGTCGAAAAGAAGAGGTGCCGTTGCGCCGGTTCGGGCAAGGGGTCTGGCAGATTTTGAAAGACCGCCCGGATACGCCGGTGGTCGCCTGCTGGGTCGAAGGCGGCTGGGGCGCGTGGTGCTCCTATTACAACGGCCCGCCGACGAAGAACAAGCGGATGGACTTCCGCCGCAAGATGCGCGTCAGCCTGTCGGAACCCGAAGTGGTGCCGGCGGCGTTGCTAGCGGATCATTTGGCGACGCGGATTTACCTGATGAACCGCGTCCGGGCGATGCGCGTGATGCTCGGCTTGCCCGATCTGCCGCTGGTGGAATTGCCGACGCGGTCCGAGGATGTGGAAGCGGCGGAGTGAGTTTGCGTGATCCCACACCCCGGCCCGAACCGTGTCAATACGGTGGAGCGTATTTGTCACTTCATGATGCGCGGCAAAAATGCCGAGAAAACGCTGGCGTCGGGAGCCACAATTTGATTTGACCCGACTTGGCACGGACGAGGACAGCCGGTAAGATGGCGACCGTTTGCCGGCGTTGCCGAGAAGCAGTGGACGCAGTTCAGGGCGACGAGGTTGCTATGCCACTCGATGAAAAACGTCAGGTTCGTTTCGTTGCGTTGCTCGGAGGGACGGACTTCTCACGTCGCTACTACGAGTTCTACGATCAAGGCCGCAATCGCACTCTCATCGAGGCGAGGGACTACAACCATGAAGCGGTTGTGCAGGTGATGACTGCAATCCGACCGAACTGCCGGTATTTCAAGTCAGAAAGGTTCTTTCGCTATACAGACTCCTGTGATGGTCATGTTTTCTACCTGAATGTTGCATCTCTTCACCACTCTTTGGTTGAGTTGATCTTCTTCGACAAGACATACGCTATCGGAGGCGTTTACAGCGGGCTGGCAAAAGAGGTTGGAGAACTTGCCGATCCCAACTTTCGCCATCAGCCAGGGTACCCTATGCTCAAGTTCGGCAACTTGGAGCAGATGAGGGAAGCCGTTGTATTTGGCCTCTCCTTGTACGAAGAAATGAAGGCGGCGATCCTGTCCTGTTCCGATTGGGACACGGAGGGGGCAATGTGCAAGTCGGGATCGCGTTGAAACTGCTCACTTTGAGAGAGGACCGCCACTCAGGTATGATGCTCCCGGTCGTCAATTCTGGTCGGGGGTGATGATGAAGATGGTGATCTTTTTGAACAGGTAGGTCACGCTCGGCGTGACGGGCCTGTCATGCCGAGCGTGACACAATCCTTCAACCGTAGGGGCACCCCTTGTGGGTGCCCGCGAACGGGACGCCCGAGTTCATTTGCCAAAACGGAGCAGGCTCCGGCATCCCTTTCCAGGGCACCCACAAGGTGTGCCCCCACATTTTCGCGCGTTTGCCAAGGTGACATTTATTGCAAGTCGGTCTACTACGTAAAGCGCCGATGCACTTTCCTTTAATCTTTACCCCAGTTTGCCCAATCGCTCCGACCGGTATTCCCGATAGCCTCATCTCCGGAAATGCGCGCACTCGCATTGGAGTCGGCGCAAGATTGGCCTAACGTTCAACGTCTACTTTCTGCCCGCACCCCATCCCGGAGCTTGTCCATGTTGAACTTCAAACGCCTCGCCTTGGCCCTCTTGGTTTCCGCATCGCTGTTCACCGCCGTCGGCTGCCGCCACTGCAACCGCTTGCGCGACTCGAATACCGACTGCCGGGATTGAAGCTGGGATCCCGAAATCTAATCGCTGAATACTGTCTCATTTCAAAAGGGTTTCGAATGGGACAGTTGTCAGCAATCAGTTATCAGCTGTCGGCCAAGAAGACGGGCAGACGCCAAAATCTATAGGTTCACTCCGCCCCACTTCCCCTTGACCCCGTTTCCGGCCCGCCGTATGCCCCCGCCGTTGGAAGCCGTCCACGTCCCCGTCCTGCCCGTGGAGACGCTGCGCCTGCTCGACCCACAACCGGGCGAAACGTGGGTGGATTGCACCACCGGCGGAGGTGGGCACAGCCGATTGATCGCCGAGAAACTCGGGCCGACGGGACGACTCTACGGCCTCGACCAAGACCGCACGATGCTCGCGCTCGCGGAACCGCGACTGGCGGGATTGCCCGTGACGCTGATCCCGGCGAACTTCGACCAACTGGCCGAAGTCCTACAGAATCTGGGAATCGACGCCGTCGACGGCGTCCTCGCCGATCTCGGGTTCAGCTCGGATCAATTGAACGACGCCGGGCGCGGGCTGAGCTTCAAGCACGACGGCCCGCTCGACATGCGACTCGACGGCCGGACCGGGGCCACGGCGGCCGACTTGGTGAACACGATGAGCGAAGGCGGGCTGGCCGACGTGATCTACGAATACGGCGAGGAGCGCCTGAGCCGGCGGATCGCCAAGCGGATCGTCGAGCGGCGCTCGGCGAAACGGATCGAAACGACGGGCGAACTGGCGGACGCGGTGCGGAGTTGCGTGCCGCGCAGCGGTGGTATCGACCCGGCGACGCGGACGTTCCAAGCCCTGCGGATCGCGGTGAACGACGAACTCGGCGCGTTGGATCGACTGCTGGCGCTGCTGCCCAAGGTCGTCCGCCCCGGTGGGCGGGTCGGCATCATCAGCTTCCACTCGCTCGAGGATCGGCGGGTGAAGCAAGCCTTCCGCGGCTCCTCCCATTGGGAGAGCTTGACGAAGAAGCCGGTCGAAGCCGGCGACGACGAGTGTGCGCGGAACCCCAGGGCACGGAGTGCCAAACTGCGGGTGGCGAAGCGGACGGGATGACACCCAGGAGTTCAAGGATGAATGAGTCGAGCAAGACCCCATTCGAACCGATCCCGATGCCGGGGATGCCCGAGATGCCCGCGCTGCCGGAGATGCCGCGGCCGTCGTTCAGCCGGACCTCGACCCCGCCGGCGCCACCGCCGTTGCAGCGCCGGCCGCTGATGGTCGAAGACGATAAGCCGAATCCATTCCTGCTGCCACAGGGGATTGCTTCCGAGATACCGGTGTCCACTCCGCCGATGCCCGTCTCGGAGTCGGCCTCGATGCTGAGCTGGCTGCGGCCGAGCCGCGCGAAAGGGGTCATCGTCGCCGGCTTGGGCAGCCTCGCGATCGGAGCCTTCGGGCTCAACGCGCTCTTCCCCGTGCCGGTGAACGAGCCGTCGAAGGTGAATGCCTTCGCCGACAGTTCGACACCCGCGACAAGCAAGTCCGCACCGACGCCGCAGATCGTGGAAGAGCGACCAGTGGGCGATCCGCCGGGATTGCAGCCGCGCGTGGTGGTCGAAACGGACGACGACCCGTGGAACAAGCGGTTGGACACGCCGATCGTACTCGTCAGTGAAACGACGCCGCTGACCGTTCCGACGGGCTTGCCGGCGATTCCCTCGACGCTGCCGACCGCTCCCGCAACACTCCCGGATTTGAGTGTCGCACCCTTGCCGACCGGGTTGCCGCCTGTCTCGTTGCCGGGATCCGAGGAAAAAGACGAGACGAACAAAATCGCCTCGACAACCTCGGAGCCGCCCAAGGCGAAGATTGATCAAACACCGCTGAAGGGGGATCCGCTTCCACTACCGAATCTCACGTCGACCTCGGAGCCGAAGCTCCCGGGGATCCTTCCCATGTCCGAACCGAGGGTGGCACCAGTGGCGCCGGTCACGGTACCCGAGCTAAAACCGAGCACAGCGTTGATAAGTGAAGTCAAGCAGCCGAACATCGAACTCAAGCCGTTCCGAGATCACAAACCCGAGCCGCTACTGTCGGCGCTGCCCGTGCCGGGGGAACTGCCCAAGACCATCGCCGCCGAGTCGGTGGAAGCCAAGACCGCACACGACGACGACATCCATAAGCTCCGGGCCGGCGATAGCTATTCCGCGATCAGCGAGAAGTTTTACGGCAGCGCGGCCTACGCCAACGCCCTGCGCGGTTACAACGACAACGCCGAGTTGACCCGCTTGCGCGATGTGCAAGTGCCGCCGATCCACGTCATCAAACGCTTCGCCGACTCGCCGCGGGTGGTCCCCGTCGGCGCGATGCAAGAACCCGGCTTGGTCGCCCCGCCGCCGGTCGAGAACGGCTTGGAATGGGGCAGCCCCGGCGCCCGGAAAACGGACAAGCCGAAATCGGGCGATCCGGTCTGGCGGTGACCGGCAAGCTCGGGCTGGGATCCGACACGCTCACCGGTGCCGGTTCAATTCCTTCCGGGCGTTCCCTTGGATGCGCTCCAGGGCTTCGCCCACCATCGCGGCGTTGGGTTTGTTGCGGGTTTCCAAATCGAACCCCTTCTTGAAAGCGACCGGGGCCTCGGTCGTGCGGCCGAGTTCCCATTGAGTCAGGCCCAAGTAGTACCAGTAGCGGGCGTCGGCGGGGTTCAGCTTCACGGCCGATTCGAGCGCGGCGAGCGCCTTGGTGAAGCTCTTCGACTGGTACGCCGAGACGCCGGCGTTGTAATCGCGGGCGGCGCGATCTTGGACTTGGACCTCGGCCGGGGTGATCTGAACTCCCCCTTGGCGCGCTTCCGCGAGTTGTTGGGTGAACCCGGCTTGGAGCGCGAGCTTCTCCATTTCGACCGCGGCCAACTTCGCGTTCGCTTCCGACGCCGCCTTCTCGATGGCGGCCGAAGCGTTCGCGTCGGCGTCCTTCTTGGCCGCCAGCACGTCGGCCTCGGCTTTCTTCACCGCCGCATCCGCCGTTTTCTTCGCAGCCGTGGCGTCGGCCAGCGCCTTATCGCGCGCCGTTTCCGTCGCTTTGACGGTCGCCACCGAAGCGTCGAGGTCGCGCTTCAGCGCCGCCATGGCTTCGGTGGCTTTCTTCGCATCCGCACTGGCGACCATCGCGTTGAGCCTTTTGAACACTTCGGGCAGGAGCGCGAGCGCATCGGCCGGGGCGACCTTGTCTTCGAGGAGCTTGTTCGCTTTCAACTCTTTGACCACCGCGGTCATGCCGGCTTCGGCCGCGATCTGCTTCTTAAATGCGTCGGTCACCTTGGCCTGCGCGTCGGCCGCGAGTTTGGCTTTGTCCAGCGCGTCTTGCTTCGCCGTTTCAACTTCCTTCGCGTTCTTGTCGTTGAGGGCGATGTAGACTTTGGTCTCGGCCTTGGCGATCTCGATGTTGCCGGTGGCCGTCTTCAACTCGGTGGCGATTTTCGCGGTGTCGAGCTTAGCTTTCTTCGCGTCGTCGTCCGCTTTGATCAGGTCGGCCATGGCGGCCTTCAATTCAACTTCGGCGGCATCCTTCTGCTTGATAGCCGTTTTGAGCTTCGCATCCGCTTTCGCTTCGGCCGCTTTGACGAGATCCTTGGCATAGCCGGCACTCGCCGCATCAAAGTCCGCTTTCTTCTTGAGAAATGCCATATCCCTCTCGGCTTTGATCGCCGCATCCTTCGCGGTCGCCAGTTCCTGCTTCATCTCCTCCTGCTTCGCCGTCAGCGCCGTGACTTCGGGGTTCGGCCCCGTCGTTTGCACCACGGTGCCCGTCGATTTCGTCTCCGCGCTCGGCAGCATCCCGCCGAAGTACAACCCCGCGAACGCCCCCGCTCCGATCAGTAGTCCCAACAAACCGCCGCCGACCCAGCCGATCAGCCCGCCGCCTCCGGAGCGAGTTGGTGCTTTCGCGGCTTTCACCCGCACCGGCTCTCGCTTCGGTTTCGGCGCTTCGATCGTTTCTTCTTCATCCTCGTCTTCGTCGGGCATCCGCGCCTTCGCATGGGCGACGACGGCGCCGGCGCCGGAGGTGCCGACGGGCCCGCGCATTGGCGCCGGGGTGTGCAGCATCGGCAGATCGTCCGCGAAGGGATCGACTTCGGAATCGTCGTCGTCGTCCGAGGGCGACTTCCTCATCTCGCCGGAGAGCGGTTTCGTTTCCCAACTGACGCGGGCGCTGGCTTCGTCGTCCGTGCCGGGCATCGGCTCGGTGAAGTCGACGGCGTCGTCTTGCTCGTGGTACGAGAGGGGGGGCGTGTTTTTGTTGAAGATGCTCGACCCGCCCTCGGCGTCGCTCAAGACGTTGTCCCCGGTGGCTTCATCCCCGAGTTCGGGCGGGACCGCATCGAGTTCGATCTGCGAGGCTTCCTGGTTCGAAGCGCTGCCGAAGATGCTCGAGCGCGGGCCGGTGATCCGCTCCGAATCCCAATCCGCGTTCAACAGGTCGACGCCGGACGCATCCGAATCGACTTCGCCGGCTTCGGGCTTCGCTTCCCTACTGTGCGGGAAGATGTGCGAACCCGACGGCTGCGTCACGTCGAAGTCCGCGGCGTCGTCCGGATGCGGGAGGCGCTTGGTCACATCGCGGCTGCTGAGCCCGTCGAACGCGCGGAGGACCTCGCTCTCGCTGATCGAATCGGTGGCCGGTTGTTTCTTCCAGCCGGCGACGGAGGCGGTGCTCGAGTCGGCGTCGAGACCGGCGAACAGATCGATGACGACCTGGGACTTCGGCAAGGGGGGGACCGAGTCGAACCAGCCGGAACCGGGGGCGCTGGGGGCCATCGCCGGCGCGTTGGCGAAGATCGACGACCCGCTATCGCCGGAGGGTTTGCCGCCGCCGCCGAGATTCACGCCGGAGCCTTCCCGATAACCGCGGCGCACGATCATCGAGGGCGACTCGCCTGTATGCGACTCGTGCCCCAACTCACCCAACGCATCTTCGTCGTCTTCGACCGCGGGCGGCAGCTCGTCGAATTCGAGCAATTCCGTCGGTTCTTCGGGCGGGGATATCGGAACCGGCTTGGGCCGGGAACGACGGAAGATATTGGAGTCGTCGGCCCCGGCGGTCGGGTTCGTGGGAATGTTGGCGGCCATGCGGCGTCTCCGGACGGTTCGCCCCGAATGGGCGTCTGCAAATGCAACACCCTAAGTTAACTGGAAAACGGGGCGAGTTCATGTCCCCGCCCGATTTTTTCGCCACTTTCTCGGCGCATCCGACGGAAAAACACACTTCGGCTACAGTTTGGAACGGCTCCAGTGGTGCGTTGCGGCTGCACTGTAGCCCTCTCGCTCCGCGAGAGGGCGGCGGATCGAGTCTTCGAGATTCGCCGCCGGAAACGACCCGCGATTCCGGCTCCGCCGATTCTTTGGCCCGCGCGGCGCCGGATCTCGAAGACTCGATCCGCCGTCCTCTCGCGGAGCGAGAGGGCTACAGTGCAGCCGCAACGCACCACTGGAAGGTGTTCCTGCTTGTCGCGCACAAGTTGCCGGGCATTTGTGCGATGAGAACAACTGCGGTGGGCAAATCCGATTGATTTCGGCTCCAAATGTCGAGATTCCAGCTTTTTGTCCGATTGGTATTGCCTTTGCATTGAGTG
>JAYTBD010000645.1:0-8625 GCA_043737155.1 Fimbriiglobus sp.
GAGAGGGGGAGCCAGACAAGTGGAACTCGAATGAGTTTCGCGATCCGGAGTCACCCCCTCTCCGCTTCGGAGAGGGGGCCGGGGGGTGAGGTCTCCGGAAAAGCTTGGAGAGTGATCGCTCGGAGATACTGGCGGATGTTCAACTGCCGGGGTCGTGGTCGCAGCCGATCGACCCAAACCTTCTCCGAATCGAGCATCGCGCGGATGCGGTCATTCGTTTCGGCGACGCGCTCGGCGGGGATCGCCAACGTGTACAGAACGCGCCGCGCCATCGCCGTGGCTTTCATCGGCACCGCATTCGCACGGTGGAAGTCGAGCCCGCCGGGGCTTTGCCGGTTCAACCGCTCGCGGACCGATTCGCACTCGGCCGGTTCGAGCAATTCGAGTTCGAGCACTTCTTCATCGCCGACGACGCCGAGGGGGAGGGACAGCGCGAAGATCATGCGCGGGGACGGGTGGAATCCGAGGGTCGACTTGAACGGGAGGTCGGCGCGGCGGAGCATGCGCTCGAAACATCGCGCCAGATCGAGGTGCGAGAGCAGCCGGAGATCGCCGGATTTGCGGAAGCGGAAGCGGATCTTGTCACCGACCATGAGTCACACGGGTGGCCGAATCGGCACACCCCCTGTATTCGGTATCGTCCGACCCGCATTGCGACCGAATGACGCGGACCCGTGGCCCGGTTCAATCGGCGGCATCGGGAAGGATGCGTCTCAGTTGTTCGCGCAAATAGCTCGTGACTTCACGGGCCGTTTCCAGTTGGAGCGCTTCGCCGGCCACCCGCTCCGCGTCGGGGATGCCGATTTGTTGCACGATGCGCTTGAGGTCCGGTATCTTCCGGGGCGTCACGCTCAACTGCCGGACCCCGAGGCCCAAGAGCAGTTGGATGAACATCGGCTCCCCGCTCATTTCCCCGCAAATGTTCACGTCGATGTCGGCTTTGTTGGCCGCGCGGATCACATGGCCCAGCATTCTGAGGATCGACGGATCCGCGGCGTTGTACAAATCGGCGACGGTCTCGTTGTTCCTGTCGGCGGCCAAGGTGTACTGCACCAAGTCGTTGGTGCCGATGCTGAAGAAATCCACCTGCCGCGCGAGGACGTCGGCCATGATCGCGGCCGAGGGCACTTCGATCATGGTACCGACTTGGATGTCGGATTTGAAGGGGATGCCCGCTTCTTCCAAGTCTTCCTGCACTTCGCGCAGGATGCTCTTGCACTGGCGCAGCTCCATGGCGGTGCTGATCATCGGGAACATGATGCGCAGATCGCCGTGGACGCTGGCGCGGAGGATGGCCCGCAACTGCGTCTTGAACATCGGCTGGTTTTTCAGACACAACCGCACGCTGCGGAGGCCGAGGAACGGGTTCTTTTCGAGGTTGGTCGAGCCCGCGGCCCCGGTGAATTTGTCGCCGCCGATATCGAGGGTGCGAATCACGACCGGCCGCTCCGGGCCCATTTCCAACAGCACCGTTTTGTACGCCTGGAAATGCTCCTCTTCGGTCGGATCATCCACTTTGTTGACGTACAAGAACTCGGTGCGATAGAGGCCCACACCGTCGGCGCCGCGGTCGAGGCAGTGACGCGCTTCCCCGGGGAACTCGATGTTGCCGTATAAATGCAGCCGGACGCCATCCTTCGTCTCGGCGGGGACGTTCCGCTGGAAGACTTGGTGCATCCCGCTGGTCGAAAGATCGCGGCGGCGGAGCTCCGTATAGCGAAGCAGCGTTTCTTCATCGGGATCGAGGATCAACAAACCTTGGTAGCCATCGACGATGACGGTGTCGCCACCGGAGACATCCGAAAGAAACCGACCGACGCCGACGACTGCGGGGATTTCCAATGCCCCCGCGAGAATCGCCGTGTGGCTGGTGGCCCCGCCGCTCTCGGTGGCCAAGGCGTGGACGGTGTTCGGGTCGAGGATCGCCGTTTCGCTCGGCGTCAGGTCGTGTGCAAGCACAATGATCGGCGCGGTGATGGCGGCGAGGGGTTGCCCGCTCTCACCTTGGAGCAGGACGAGCAATTGCTTCTCGAGATCGACGAAATCGGACTGCAACCGCGTCGCCAATGGGGACGCGCCCGCCGATTCCATCTTCTTCATGATGGCGCGGACGGCCCGGCTGACACCGTACTCGGCGGAATAATTGTTCGCCCGGATCAAGGTTTCGGCATCGCGGACGAGCTTGGGATCTTCGTACAGTCCCGCGTGCCCAGCGAAGATCTCGGCCAACTCGTTGCCCAGTTTGGCCGAGAGCGTACGGTGTTTTTCTTGTGCGAGTTGAGATGCGGCGGCCAGCGCGGTCCGGAGACGGCGCACTTCGCCTTCGACCTCGGCGGGGGGGACCGTGCGGATCGGGATGAGAATGCCTTCGGTGTCGAGCACCAAGGCCGGGCCGATCGCCACGCCGGGTGAGACGGCGATACCACGACGGATTTCCATACCGCCAAATGGCTAGAGGAAACGTTGACACTGACACGTGCGGTACGATGTACGCTTTTCAACGCAAAGGGCTAGGTGTCTCGGCCGAATCGCCGTCGGCGGTGAGGATGTCGCAGAGCGGTTCCACGGCGATATCCGCGTCCTCGCCTTCGATTTCCAACACGATCTCGGTGCCGGGCGGGGCGAGCAAGCCGAGCAAGTCGAACGCGCTCCGACCGTCGGCGCGGCGGTCGCCGTGGGTGAGGGTCACTTTGCATTTGAGGCCGCGGACGAGCTTGGCGAAGGCCGTGGCCGGGCGGAGGTGCAAACCCATCGGCGGGTTGCCCACTACGACGGTCCTCCGAATTTGCAGGGTCGCCGGCATCGGTGCTTTCAGCTCAAGAGTGCCCAAATTTCCTCCGCCGATCCGGATGCCTTCAACTTCGATACCAAAGCGGCATCTTTTGTTTTCTGAACGACCGCGTCCAACGCGCGCAAGTGCGGCCCCGGCTGGTGATCCGGCGAGATCAGCAGGAAGAGCACGTGGACCGGCTCGCCATCAATGCTGTCGAACGCCAATCCTTGGGAGGAGATGGCCACGGTGCCGACGAGGTTCGGGACGTCCCGGTGCCGGGAGTGGGGAATCGCGACGCCGTGGCCGATGCCCGTAGAACCGAGTTGTTCCCGGCGCAGCACGGCGGCGGTGATATCGGTCACGTCGGCGTCGCTGAACTGGCCGGCGTCTTTGAGGCTTTGAATAATTTCGGTGATGGCCGCATCCCGCGTCGTCGCCGCGAGCGCGGGCAAGATCGCTTCTTTGACGATGAAACTGCTGAGCCGCATGGTTTCTCCTTCTCCGAGTTCCGCGGGCACTCTCCGGAGCAACCTCAGTCCTTGATCCCTTCGGTACCGCCGTGGGACGGGTTCCGGCGGTGATCTTGGATAGTATCTTTGTAATGCTTGATTTGCTGGGTGACCTTTTCCATGGCGTCGCGAGCCGACACCATCACATCGGGGTCGCGACCGTGGCCCACGAACTCGTGTTTGTGCTCCGCTTCGGCGATGACTTCGACGTGCTTCTCGAGTCCCGAAAGGTCGACCGTCACTTCGATCATGATCAGCCGATCGAAGAAATGGAGCAATTTCTCCGCTTTTTGATTGATCCGGACTTGGTGTTCTTCGCTCAGGTGGCCGTGGCGGACAGACAGTTTGACTTGCACGTTGGCCTCGATCGACATCGGAGAGTGGGCCGGCCCGGAATCCCATCGACCCGGTACCGCAGGGCAATTGTAGACGAATTCGGCAGTGCGGGGAGAAAACTTCACTCCGGCTTGCGGCAACTAATTCTGTAGCCGTGCGTTGACACCGGGGCCGACGATCCTAAAATCCCTTTTCGGTTTGTTCGGAAGCGAGTTTTCCCGCCCAACAAGGTTGCCTCGACCATGATGATTCGGACGAAGAAGCTGTCGGCCCGGAAGAACCGCTGCCGGTTCTGCACCAAAGAGGGTTGCCCCCGCCCGGCGTTTGTCGACTACAAAGATGTCACTTCTCTCAAGAAGCTCGTCTCCGGCCAGAGCAAGATGTTCAGCCGCAAGCGCAGCGGTCTTTGCGCCCCTTTCCAACGGGCCGCTTCCAACGCCGTGAAGCGCGCCCGCTTCATCGGGTTGATGCCTTACGTCGGCGAGTGAACTGAGCGATCCATCGATCGACCCGGCCTCGGTCGGGTTTTTTCGTGCGGCATGATCCGGTGGCGACACATTATCCCTCCAGCGCCGTGGGCCTGATCGCTCTCACCCTCGCTTCGACCGGCGTCGGGCTGCTCACCGTGAATGGTGCGGCACCCTCGCAAATTGTGGCGCAGCCTCCCGCAAAGCCGCCGAAGCCGATGTTGGCGAAACTGGCGAACCCGTCTGAAGCCGATCTCCTTTATCTCGCCGGGCACGTTCCCAGAAATTCGCACGTATCAAGCCGAATTGGACAAGGAAGGCCAACAATTGTTGAGGTTTTCCGCGGATAGACCAAAGTACGTGGAATACACGCAAAAGCGCAAGAAACTCGTTGAGGCGTTCAAGGCGGACGTATTCCCGACGATCCAGGCGACAGCGGTCAAATTGGCCCAGGAGTATCGGCGCGAACAACTCCAGCGAGAGATCGAGGAAAGTCGAGCGAATATCAAAGTCGCCGAAGCATACCCCTCGAGCATCGCCAAGCGCCGGGCCGTACTCGTCGCGCGCCTCGACGCGGCCACATTTGTCAGCGACGAGCAGAAATTGCGCGACGACGAACTGCAAGTCCTCCGCGAGTTCCGCAAGGCGGTGCTGAAGCAGAAGCTGACCTTGAAGCTGGAAATCGACGGGGTGAAGCTGCCGGAGGAATTGAAGAAGTGAGAATGCGAAAAGCCGACTGACTTCGGGGGCGCTGCTTACCCCGTTGCCGGCCGGCTTCTCTGATAGAACGATGCGCGACTCCGCCGATTTATTGTTCGGAGAAGCAAGATTTTCACCACAGAGGCACAGAGGACACAGAGAAATCCAAGATCAGGGAGCGAAAAGGATCGAGGCGTGTTGCGACGCAGCGCATTGATTTACCTCCTGTTCAGCAATTCTCGTTTTCTCTGTGCTCTCGGTGCCTCTGTGGTAAACTCCTTACTTCTCCCTTCTCCGCGGGCCATACCCATGTTGAATCGCCGCTCGTTTATCGCCGCCGGTGCCGCGACCGTCGCTTCGCCCTGGTTGGTCCAAGCCAAAGATGACCCGGTCAAATTCAAGCTCGGGCTCGTCACCTACAACGTCCCGGCGACTTGGGATCTGCCGACGATCCTGAGCACCTGCAAGAAGGTCGGCATCGCCGCGGTGGAGTGCCGGACGACGCACAAGCACGGCGTCGAACCGTCGCTCAGCATCGACGAACGCAAGAAGGTAAAACAGCAATTCGCCGATGCCGGGGTCGTTTTTTGGGGCAGCGGGAGCGTCTGCGAATTCCACTCCGCCGATGCGGCCGTCGTGAAGAAGAACATCGAAGACTGCAAGCAATTCCTCGGGCTCGTCAAGGACCTCGGCGGTACCGGCGTCAAGGTCCGACCCAACGGCGTCGCCAAGGGGCAGACCGTCGAACAAGCCTGCACGCAGATCGGCACCGCGCTTCAACAATGCGGCAAAGCCGCCGGCGACCTCGGCTTGGAAATTTGGGTCGAAGTCCACGGCGCGGTGACCGCCGAGCCTAAGAACATGCGGGCCATCATGGACGCGTGCGGGCACAAGTCCGTCGGCGTGACGTGGAACTCCAACGGCACCGATCTGATCGACAAGTCGCTGGAGAAAGGTTTCGAACTGTTGAAACCGTTCATCAAGTCGTGCCACATCAACGACCTGACCAACGACAAAGCCGGGAAGTACCCGTACCGCGATCTGTTCAAGCGTCTGAAGGACATCGGCTACGACCGCTACACCCTGTGCGAAGTCGGGAAGGTCTACGAACCCGACGCGGGGCTGAAGTTCTTGACCGAGTACAAGGCGATGTGGGACGGCTTGGTCGCGGGGTGACGCTTCAGCTTTTGCCGTTCTCTTTCTCTTTCACTTCGACGCTCTGCACCCCTTCCACGCGATTGAGTTCGTTCGCGAAGGGGATCAGCGTTTCGGCATCGCCGCTCAGCCGGACGGTGTAGCTCACCTCCATCGCCGCCCCTTGCTTAGCGGTTGCGGCGCCGGTGGCCTTCACGACCGCGGCATACTTGCCGATGACCGCGAGGAGCGGGGCCGTATCTTGGCCGACCCCGATGCGCACGCAGACTTGCAGCCTAGGCGATCCTTGGATTCGCCCGTTCGGCACCACCCAGCGCATGATCACGGCGACGATCGTCACCGCGACGATGGCCACCGCGGCGAGCAGTCCGTAGCTGGCGCCCACGGCCATTCCCACGACGACGGCGAAAATGACGAACGCCGTGTCGCGCGTGTCTTCGACGACGGTGCGGAAACGGACGATCGACAAGGCGCCGACCAAGCCGAATGCGCGCGCCCCGTTATTGCCGATGACCAGCGTGAGAATCGCGGTCATCACGGTCAGCAGTACCAGCGTGGTCGGCAGCGAAGCCGAGCGATCCCGGCTGATGATGGTGGCTCGAAAAATCAGCGCGACGACGAATCCGGCCAAGATGGCCCCGCCGAGTTGGAGGGCCAACTCATCCAACGGCAAACGGACTTCCGCGGACTGCGGTTGGGCGGGAGGGAACAACCAATCCAACATCCTGAGATTCCTTCCGTGGGCGACTTCTCCGCAATCGGTTCTTTGTAGTCAGCCGGGGATTTCCGCCCCGAAAGCGAGAAAATGATTTGACACGGGACGGTTTGGATGTTAGTATTCAAATGTACAAATCAAATCCCGAGCGCTCGGCGGTGGTGTGGCTCGGAGCAACGAGGTTCCAAGGGATTCTCCCCCTTCGAGTATTTCGACCGCTGAGTCCAAGAACCGGCTGGCATCGGGTTCGTTCTGCCGCTTCAATCCTTTGCGGGCGATGAGCGTCACCCGCGTTGCCAGCTCCAATAAAGTGGTTCCCGCGAACGGTGTCGCTAAGCCGGTTCGACTCGAATCGGCGAACAATCCCGGCAACTCGTGCGGTTCGATGTTGCCGCAGAGGGTTTCGGCCAGCGACAGTGACTCGCCGTCGTAGAGCAGCCCTTTCCACAGTGCGGGCACCGCCATGGCCAAGGCGGGCGCGTTGGCATCGGCACCGCGGATTTCCAGAAATTGTTTCAGGCGCACCTCGGGGAACACCGTCGTCAGGTGGATTTCCCAATCGGCCATCGTCGGCATCCGTCCGCTATTACCGCGGCGCAGAAACTCGGCGAAGGTCGTCCCCGCGGCCGGGACGTACCGGCCTTCGTGGCAGACGAACAGCATCGGGATGTGGAGAAGGTAATCGACCCAACGGTCGAAGCTGGGCCCGCGACTCAGAAACTCCGGGAGTAACCCGCTGCGGTCGGGATCCATGCCGAGCCAGATTTGACTCCGGTACGATGCGAATCCCGTCGGCCGGCCGGCGTAGTACGGGCTGTTCGCCCAGATCGCATTCACGATGGGGCTGAGCAACAGCGCGACGCGGAACTTCCGCATGGCATCCGCTTCGCTCGAATAATCGAAGGCGACTTGCGTGCTCGCCGTGGCTTTCATCATCGCCAAAGCCATCGGGCAGCGCTCGGGCAGATACTCCGCCATCAACCGGTGCCGGGCGCGGACGCCGAGCGCGATGTGCTCGGCCGATTGCAACGGGGATACACCGGAGGCGATCCAAGCCACTTTGGTTTGGTCGGTGACCGCTCGGATTTCGATGCGGTGGTTGTCGAGCGCCGCCCCGAGTTCGGAAAGCGTTTCCAACGGCGGCGTGGAGAACTCGACTTGCCCGCCCGGTTCCAGCGAAATCATCGCCCCGGCGCGACTCAACGCCGTGAGGTGCTCGCCTTCGTAATGCGGTTCCCAACCGAAGCGTGCAACCAAGGATTCGAGAATGGATCGGATACCGCCCGGTTCGCCGTAGCTCAGATGCCTGCCGGTGCTGCGCTCGACGACGAACTTCTCGAACTCGGCGCCGACGCGCCAAGCGCTCCGCGGCTTCGCGCCGGCGTGGAAATACGCCAAGAGATCGTCGAGCGCGACGGGCTCGTTCGCGTTCGCTCCGTCCGCCTGCGGAAAATCGACACTCAAAGCAATCTCCCCCGCCACTGGTGGTGCATTGCAGCCGAATCGATTTGTTAGCCGGACGCGCCAGCGACGGCTGCGATTCGGTCAACTCAGTTTGTCCGGGTCATCGAGCAACCGGTTCGTAGCCGTCGCTGGCGCGTCCGGCTACTAGAGCGGACTTCCTTTTTTCGTAGCGGCCGGTTACCCTTTGGGCATTCCCATTTTCGACCCGTCCCAAGGATGGTGCCATGCCCACGATCTCGATAGACTTGCAGACGCGGATTTTCCAAGCGCGGCAGGAGAGGAAGCCACTTCCGAAGTCGCCGAGCGCTTCGCCGTCAGCCCGGCCTTCGTGCGCCGCCTGATCCAGCGCCACCGCGAGACCGGCACCCTCGAACCAAAGTCCGGGCCGCGCGGCGCCGAGCCCCGCCTCGCCCCGCACGCCGAGCGCCTCCGGGAACTCAACGCCCGGCAACCCGACCTCACGCCGGCCGAACTCCGCGACCGCCTCGGCATCGCGGTCGCGCCGCT
>JAYTBD010000646.1:0-3535 GCA_043737155.1 Fimbriiglobus sp.
AAGAGATGTCGCCCAAAGGCTTCGATTGGAACTGGCCGACATCGTCCCACCCCGGCTTGTACGAACTGAACGGCGACACGCTCAAGGTCGTCATCATGATTGGCAACAGCATGACCCGGCCGACGGAGCTCAAGCCCGGCCCGGAAGTGATCTACTGCGAGTTCAAACGCGTCCTCTCCGAGGGGAAGAAATGATCCGCCTGTTCGCCGTGCTGGTGTTGGCCGCCCCGTTGATGGCGGCGCCGGTGCCCAAGGAAGTGCGGAACGCCGGGACAACCCAAGGCATTTGGAAGCTCGAGTCCCTCGTGGCCTATGGGCGGCCGGTGGACCTCGGCGGCAACCAGCACTGGAACAACCAGCATTGGACGATCGACGCCGAGGGGAACATGAAGACGCACAACGGCCCCGTCGCGCCGGGCGCGACCCTCAGCTACGTCCGACTGGTGATCGACCCGAAGACGAAGACGCTCGATTACACGTACACGCAGGGCAACCACCCCCCCGCGCACCCCGGAACCTACGAACTGACCGCCGACACGTTCAAAGTCAGCTGCAATCTCAAAGGCACCGGCGCACGTCCCACGACGACCGAACCCGGGCCGGATGTTTACGTCTGGACGCTCAAGCGGGTGAAGGAGGAGAAGAAATGAGGCTCGTCGCAGTCGCCGTGCTCGCCTTCGCTTCGACCGCGCTCTTCGCCGCCCCGGTGCCCAAAAAGACGGCGAAAGAACACAAGTTCGAAGGGACTTGGAAAATGACGTCCTGCGTCGCATTCGACCGGGTGAATTCCTTCGATGCGGATCCGCATTGGACGTTCGACGCCGAGCTGAACATGACGCCCCACGGGGGACCCGGGCGTCCCAAAACCGCGGCGGCGAGTTTCCGTCTCTTATTGGATTCCAAAGCCGATCCGAAGCGGGTGGATCTCGCGTTCGGCGGCGAGAAGGCGACGCGCCCCGGCCTCTACGAATTCAGCGACGATGGCGACACCTTGCAACTCGGCATTAACATGAAGACTGCCGAGCGCCCGAAGCGTGTCGCGGCCGGAGAGAACCTTTATCTTTGGACGCTCCAGCGTGTGAAGGAAGGGAAGAAATGATCCGGTTCGCGCTGCTCACATTCCTCATGGCTTCTCACGCGCTGCTCGGCGCTCCGGTGCCGAGGGAAATCCGCAACGAAGCGAAGCTCGAAGGCACGTGGAAGGTCGAAGCCCTCTCGACCAACGGCCAGCCGTCCACCGGGAGCGGATACTGGACGATCGACGCCGCGGGGATGCTCACGCTGCACAACGAGCCGAAGCCCCCGGCCGCGCACAGCGAGATCACCTTCAAATACGACATGGCCTCGAAAGCCATCGAATACACGTCGATCGCCGGCGACCGCAATTACCCCGGCCTGTACGAACTCCGGGGCGATACGCTCAAACTCTGTTTCACGCTCACGGATCAGACTCGTCCGAGGTCGGTGGAACCGGGGCAAGATCTGAATCTTTGGACGTTCGTCCGCGTCAGGGGGGAGAAGAAATGATCCGCCCCGCCGCGTTCGCACTGCTGCTGATCGCGACCGCGACCCAATCCGCGCCGGTGCCGAAAGAAGCCCGCGCGGGCGGTACCCATGTCGGCAAATGGCAGCACGTCGTACTCGATCCGAAGGATCCCGGAAAGCGCACGCCCCGCGGGCAGACGTGGTTCATCGGCGAAGATTGCAACGTCGCCTTCCACGAGATGGACTACCGCGGAGCGCCGGGGCGACCGACCGAAAGATTGCTTTTCGACCCCAAAACGGGGGAAGTGGACCAATCGAACATCGGCGGCAACGGGCTGATCCGCACGGGCCGCTACAAGATCGAAGGCGATTTGCTCACCATCAATTTGAATTCCAATGCATCCACGCCGCGGCCGAAGGGGATGGCGATTGAACCCGGCAGCAATCTGTGGACCCTCCAGCGCGTGGAGGACCGCAGATGATCCGCGCGCTCTTCGCGATGCTGGTGCTGATCCCGCCCGCTATGGCGGCCCCGGTGCCGAAGGAACTCAAACTCAACGGCTCCACCACCGGGACTTGGAAGCTCGTCCGTCCCGATGCGCAGAATCCCGGCCAATTCGTCGAGGCCAACCAGTACTGGATCATCGACGCCGAATGCGGTGTGGTGTTCGGACAGACCGCGACCCCGGCCGCGGGATCCCAACCGTCGGAGGTCTTCAAGATGGATCCCGCGACGCGAGAAGTCGATCATTACACCCCGGGATCTCCCAAACGCAATTACATGGGCGTCTACGAATTGAAAGGCGACGAACTGACGATCTGCCTCAACCTCGGCGGACAAATCCGGCCGAAGACATTGAAGGATGCGGGTGTGACCGTCTGGCACCTGCGCCGAGTGAGGGAGACGCGATGATGCGCGCGCTAGCGATCCTCCTGCTGTTCGCTCCGGCGCTGGTCGCCGCGCCCGTGCCGAAGGAATTGCGGAAGGAACTCAAGATCGAGGGGATATGGGAGATGGTCTCCATCAATTCCTACGGGCGCGAGCACAAGTTCAAGCGGGGGTTGCATTGGTCGTTCGACGAGAAAGGGAACATGACGAGCGGCGGAGACATCGGAATCGCGCCGATCAAATCGTCGCTGCAGTTCGAGTTCCACCGCGACGACAAGACCGTGGAATACCGCTTCGGTGACGGTTTGCGCGTATGCCCCGGTCTGTTCGAGATGGAGGGTGACACGCTCATCATCTGCTGCAATCTGAAAGCGAAAGGGGAACGCCCCAAAGCCATCGGCACCGGCCCCGAGAATTACGTGTGGACCATGCGGCGCGCGCGGGTGCAAAAATGATCCGCTTCACCCTGGCCTCGATTCTCCTGACCGCTTCGTCGGCCCTCGCGGCGCCCGTGCCCAAAGAGGTCCTCAAGTCGGACAAGCTCGAGGGCCTTTGGGAGATCACATTGATGGAGCTCCTCGGCCAGCCCCGGGTCGGCCCCAAACAGCGTTGGCGTTTCGGAGGGGATTCCATCGTCGTCGAGCAGATCGTCCCGAACGCCGCGGCCCGGATCCGCCCCGCCATCGTCATCAAGGTCGACCCGGCCGCCAGTCCGAAAGCGCTCGATTATAATTTGAAGGGTCCGTTGCCGCGCTTGGCCATCTACGAGGTCGACGGGGACACGCTGAAGATCCTGATGGCGACCCAGCGCACCGAGCGCCCCAAGGAAATGAAACCCGACGACAGCACCGTGCTCTACGTTTTCAAACGGGTCAAGGAGTAACCCGCATGCGCGCCGCCTTGCTGATGCTGATGCTGGCACCGATGGCGCAGGCGGCGCCGGTGCCGCGCGAATTGCGGAACCCGCCGGCGCTCGAGGGGACGTGGGAAGTGGTGACGATGCAATCGCTCGGGCAGGAGATCGAGACGTACAAAGGCGCCCGTTGGAAGATCGGCAAGGACAGCATCGGCATCGTCTACCCCGAGGCGATCCGCGAGAGCTACCCTTCGGTGACCAACACGATCAACCGCGTCGACCGGAGCGCCCGGCCGATGCACCTCG
>JAYTBD010000647.1:0-3526 GCA_043737155.1 Fimbriiglobus sp.
TCATCATGCTCACGCATTTCCTTCGCCGATCCAATCGCCCGCGGATGGCCCCGTTCGCCAAGCTCAAGCTCGAACAGTTGGAAGCCCGCGACGTCCCGCTTTGTTCGCCGTCCAGTTGATGAGCCGCGTCGCGGGCGATACGGCCTCGACCATCTCCGACTCGCTCGCCGCGAATTCCGGTTTGCCGACCGACGCGAACGGGGCCACCCTCGTCGTAGCCAACTCGGCCCGAGAGGCCGTGGGGTTGGCGATCGTCGGCGGCGTCACCGTGCGGTTCGGCGGCGAGACGCTGACCTACACCGTGGACCCGACCGAGGTCGGCGCGGCCGCGGGCGAACGCAAATCGCTTTGGTTCGACGGCGGAGTCCTCCGACTCGAAGACATGGCGGGCTCCGCCAACGGGAGCGATTTCGATTACAACGACCGCCTCTGGACGACGAGCGTGACCGAAGTGCCGGCCGGCGAATCGTCGCAGTCGTACTACCCGACGTACGTCTGGTTCGGGCAGTTGTCGCCGATGACGGAAACCAATCCCATCGACGGTTGGTTCGCCGTGCACCGCAACAACACGGAGGGCGAACTCACGGTGAATTTCGAGGTGGTGCCGAGTACCGCGTGGGACACCGCGACACTCGACACGGACTACACGATTTTGGGCGACGGCGCTTCGGTGACCTTCGAAGCCGGTTCGCCCGTGGCCTACATCTACATCCACCCGCTGATCGACGGGATCGACGGCGAATACTCGGACAGCGCATCCGGGGGACTGTTCGAAGCGAGCGGCGAGCGGGTGACGCTGGCGTTGAGCGCGGGGACGGGTTACACGGTCTACGCGCCGAATGAGGAGTTCATCCATATCGGCAACGTCGATCTGGTGTTCGATTTGGATGTGAACGCCAACGGCAGTTTGGGCGACGCGGGGATCGATTTGGCCAAAGATTACCTCCCCGGCTACGAGGCGGGCACGGCGAGGGTTTCGACCGGGAACAGTTTCAACGCGCCGACCTACACCGGGCAGCGGATGAAGTTGGTAGTCAATGGCGCCGGCAAGGATAGCGTCAATCGCGTCATCGGGGTCGAGTTCATCATCGACCAGACCACCGCGATTTCAGGTTACGCAGGTAATCGGTCCGACCCGAGCGTCGAGGGGGATGGGAAAACGGACGACTACTCATTCCGCCAAAACGGGAACGAACCCAACGCCCGCACCCTCGTTATCAGCCGCAGCAGCGCGCCAGCCGCGCCACCATATGGCAACGGGGGCCACTACGGCGGCGAAATGGAAGGCACGTACACTTGGCTGAACTTCTACTGCAAGGATTACGGCGGAAAGGCGAGCCTCACGGCTAAGATCTACATTGCGGATCCGCGTGAGGCCAACGGCGTGCGAGTGGTAACGAAAACGCTGAAGGTGCCGCTGGATAAGGACTCTGACGGCATCGCGGACAAGTGGGAAATCGCCATGGGCAAGCGCTGGGCCGCGCAGTACGGAGTGCCGGAATGGCCCGACGCAGACGTGCTGCCGAGGTTCACCCGGGAAGCCACGGACGACCACGAACTCGCCGATCCGGACAAAAATGGCACCACTGAGCAGGGGCCCCTGAGTGCACAAGCCGAAACGGGGGATGCGCATACGACGTGGGAGGAGTACCGCGGATACATCCTCGACGGCGGCGGTCTGGTCGGGGGGGCGGGTGCCAACGGTCAGGCGGGCGGGCACATCCGCCTCGACCCGGCTCGGAAAGAGATCTTGGTGGAAGTGGATCGCGCGGCGGTCATCAATCCGAACAACATACCTGAAGGCGGGCTGGCCGGTATCCTGAACGGCGCTGCGGGCGTATTTAGTCACCCCACACGCGGTGCCGGTATTTACATGTACTGGCTGATGGATGAAGATGCGCTCGATCTTCCCAAAGACAAAGTGGATACCCGTGAGAAACGCGAGTTGGAAGCGAAAGCCTCCCGAGATACCGTAGCCGACCGTGCAGTGGGGGGGATAAACCTGGTCAACCTGAGAGCGGAGTTTCTCCATTTCCTCTTCGTGGACGAGAACGGGAAGGCCGGCGAATCCGGAGCTGTCACTAACGATACCTCAGCCAGCTTGGACAAACGCCATTCAATGATCGCGGTGTCGGACTTGAGGACGATCATTGCAGATCACGATCTGGATCCGGCTAGGTTCGACGAGTTGCTGATGGTGGCTGTAGCGCACGAGATGACCCACATGCTGTTTGAGCGAACCACTGGCACGTTCGACGAAAACGAGCACACGATAGCCCTGAACCTCAACTGCATCATGTATGGTCCGTTAACCCAGGAGAGACTTGAACTGTCAACGGTGAAGTTCTTCGCGGATGTGCAGGCCGAACTCAAAGTGAAGAAAAATCAAGCACTGGTTCTCGATCCTTACCAATAGCTTGATTCACGAGGTATCGCCATGGGGGCGATTTGGCTACTGTTTGCCTTGTTCAACGCGATAGCGTGGTTCCTCCCCGCGCCAACTGACAAGCTGGGATGGGGGCTGAGGGTGCACCCGTTGGAAACCCACCGTACCTACTTGGCCCGCGAGGTGATGTCGCAGTGCTTGTTGGAGGTCAGAGTTATCAACCATTCGCCGGGTATGAAGCAACATCTCCCGTTGGAATTGGCCCGCAGATCTGGCGACCTAAAGGTCACATTATTGCGGCCGGACGGTGGCACGCTCAGGGCCCACCGCGAAGGAATTGGGGGCAGGCCGGTCGAGGAACGCTCGCAACTGGCCTCCGGGAGATTCGCATCGCACACTTTCTCGTTTCAAGACTTTGGCCACGATGAGTTGCCAGAACCAGGCGTGTACAGGCTTCGTGCTTCTCTAAGCACGTCCGAGGGTTTGATGGTCGCCCCGGCCTTCAAACTCAAAGTGATCGATCCCACTCCCGACGCTATCCTGATGAGTATCGCAGTTCCACTGGAAGGGTTCGAGGCGAAATGGCCTAAAGAGAAACACGAACGGGCGGTGATGCAGCAGATCAAGGTGGGGGACCGAACGTGGTTATTCTACCGCCAGTTTCTGAGCCCCGAAAATGGAGGCAAAGTGAGTCACAGCTTCCGCATCGCCGAACTGCCCGGCAAAGTGCTTGACCTCAAAGTCGAGGGTGCTTTCGGCGACCGCAATCCGCTGACGATCACCTACCGCAAAACCACCTATACGAAGTGGACGACCACGCACGTGATCAATTCCGTCGATGGGCGCCCTTGGACCGCGGAAGAAGAAAAGCATCGCCAAGAGAAGCTCAAGCGCGAAGGCAAGCTCCCGCCGACCTACAAAAAGTAGCATCAACAAACACCGGCCGGGCTTCGTGCCCGGCCGCTCGCTTCGCCACTTCGATTCAATACCTACCAAGTCCTCTGCGGTTCGGCGTACCAGAACTCGTCCCGCACCCGCCGGGCGGCGCGGGCCCCCGAGGTCCTTCGTCGACGACTTCTCCCGGCGGTCGCCGTGCCGGACGACCCGCACACGCGGAGGCCTCACCATGTCCCCCATCGG
>JAYTBD010000648.1:0-3515 GCA_043737155.1 Fimbriiglobus sp.
ATCAGCCATCCCGTGATGACGAACGTCCGGCTCACGACGACGAACGTGAAACTCAACGAAGTTTATCCGCAGCAATTGCCCGACCTGTTCCACGGCGGCCAACTCGTCGTCTTCGGGCGCTTCAGCGGCAGCGGTCACTCGGCCATCAGATTGTGCGGGACGGTCGGCAAGGACGATAAAGAACTCGTCTACGAAGCCGACTTCCCGGTGAAGACCGAAGGCGGTCGCGAATTCGTCGAACATCTCTGGGCACGGCGGAAGGTCGGATTTATCCTCGATCAGATCCGCATCAACGGCGAGCAGAAGGAACTGGTCGAAGAAGTGACGAGCCTTGCCAAGAAGTACGGCATCGCGACGCCGTACACGAGCTACCTCGTGGTGCCCGATGCCCCGGTGCCGGTGGCGAACTTCGGCGGTCCCGGCGGTGGTGGCAAAGCGGGTGAAAGCGGATTTGGGGTCGCTCCGCCCGGCTTGGCCCCGACCGCGGGCGCCCCCGCCGACGCCAAGCCGATGCCGGTCACCAGCTTCGTCAAGGAATTGGCCAAGAAGCCTTCCACGGAACCCGGCGAAGGTCTCGGCTCTGGTCGCGGTGCCGTGCAGGATCGCCTCTTGAACGAACAACTCGCGAAGCTGAATCCCGAGCAACGCAAGGGCGCCTACGCCGATGCCCTGACCCGGGCCAAAGACGAAGCGAAGTTCCAAGAAGATGCCAACAAAAACTACAAAGGCGACAAGCTCCGCGATAACCAAACCGGCAGACTCGGGGTCGATTTGGCCCAAGCTTCCAACAACCTCCGGTCGCAAGAACGGCTCACGCAGACGGCCAACAAGCAATTGCTCGGCCGCAACTGCGTCGAGTTCGGCGGCGTCTGGGTCGACGACCAATACTCCGCCAAAACGAAGTCGCTCACGGTCAAGGCCCAGAGTGCGGCCTATTTCCGCATTCTCGAAAAGCAACCGACTATGAAGGACGTCTTCCGCGTCGGCAACCACTTGGTTTGGATCGCCCCCGACGGCACGGCTCTGATCATCGACGCCGACGACGGGGTCGAGCAACTCGAAGACGCGGCCATCGATGCGATCTTCGCGGCGAAGAAATGACTCGGCGAAGAAATGATTGCACCACGAAAAGCACGAAGGGCACGAAAGAAGATCGGATTCAAATACTTGGTTTTATCCCTTTCGTGATCTTCGTGTTTTTCGTGGTTCGAATTTTGTTCGGTCCCAACCGGGTCGGTGACAAATGACGGCTCGCCGAGAATCACTAAACTGAGTTGGCTATAAACCCCTGCGGTCTATGCGGGGGTTCGGCGTTTTTGGAACCGCCTCGATGAGTCCGACCGAAGACGAAATCCTCGAATTCCGCGCGAAGCGCTACAACGCCACGGTCACGCACCTCGAGAAGCGCCACGACGATCTCCTCGTGATGCGCGTGAAACCTGACTTCGTTCGGGCCGCTTATAAAGCCGGGCAGTACTGCACGCTCGGCTTGGCCAACTTCGAGATGCGCGCCGAGGGCTGCCAACCGGAATCGCTTTCGGTCGACGATCAACTCAAACTCGTCCGTCGATCGTATTCCATCAGCAGTTCCGTCTTCCGCGACGGCGATGCGATCCGCGATCCCGTCGAAGACGATTGGCTCGAGTTCTACATCGTGCTGGTCCGGGAAAACCCCGATGGCCGGGTGCCCGCCCTGACGCCGCGTTTGTTCAACCTCCGCGTCGGCGACCGGCTCTCGGTCGGGGAGAAAATCGCCGGGCACTTCACGCTCGAAGCGGTGAAGCCGGGTGAGAATGTCGTGCTGCTCTCCACCGGCACCGGCGAAGCGCCGCACAACTCGATGCTCGCCGACCTGCTGCGCAACGGGCACACGGGCAAGATCCTCGCGGCTTGTTGCGTGCGGTACCAACGCGACCTCGGCTATCTCGAGATTCAACAGCGTCTGATGGCGCGCTATCCGCAGTATCGCTACCTACCGCTGACGACCCGCGAAGCGAGTCGCACGGGCAAGGTCTATATCCAAGATTTGATCACGAGCGGGGAACTCGACCACCACCTCACCGAGCTCGGCGCAGCGGGATTGGATCCGGCGAAAACGCATGTGTTCCTCTGCGGCAATCCGAAGATGATCGGCATCCCCGCGAAGAGCAAAGAGTCGGGCTTGTGGGAGTATCCGCAACCGCCGGGGGTAATCGAGATCCTCGAAGCACGCGGCTTCCGCGCCGACAATCCGATGCTGAAGATCGAAGGGAACATCCACTTCGAGAAATATTGGTGAAAGCTGTTGTTGCTTCGCCCCAATGGGGCCGCCATATACAGCCCAGGGCGGAAGCCTTGGGAATGAAGCTCAGAATCTTCGCCCCGAAGGGGCCGGCGTAGTTGAATCGCCAAGCCGGCCCCTTCGGGGCGAGTGAAATGCTATCGTCTTCCCACGGCTTCCGCCCTGGGCTATATAAGGCGGCCCCGTTGGGGCGAAGACAGATTGATTGCACACGGATTGTCGCCGTCGCTGGCGCGTCCGGCTAACGGAACGGGTTCAACACTATGGCCGATATCGGCGCCACCATCGGCGGCTACAAAATTCGCTCTCTGCTCCAAACGGGGCAGACCTCGCAGGTCTTCGAAGTCGTCGAGCCGTCGAGCAACCGGCACTTCGCCATGAAGATCCTGCTGCCTGAGTTCTCGTCGAGTCGAGAGCACCGCGGCCCTCTGTTCAACGAGGCGGAGATCGGCAGCAAGCTCCGGCACGCCAACGTCATCAACATCGTAAAGGTCAGCCGGAGCATGGAAACGCCCCACTTCGTGATGGAGTTTTTCCCCTCGGGGAGTATTCGCAAACGTCTGCAATCGAAGGATCCGCGCGACAAAGTGTTCTTGAAGGAGCACGCCCGCAAAATCTTCAAGCAGGCCGGGACCGGCTTGGCGTACATGAACTCGTCGCATTACGTCCATTGCGATGTGAAGCCGGACAACATCTTGGTGAACGCGCTCGGCGAAACCAAGATCATCGACTTCGCCATCTCGCAGCGCGTCAGCAGCGGTTTCCTCGCCCGGCTCTTTCGCAAACGCAGTAAGCCCGAGGGCACGGCGAGCTACATGTCGCCCGAACAGATCAAGTGCGAATTGCTCGACGGTCGGTCGGACGTTTACAGCTTCGGCTGCACCATGTACGAAGTGGTCACGCTGCGCCCGCCCTTCCGCGGCAACAGCGTATCGGACTTGTTCCGCAAACACCTGACGGAAAAAGCGAGTCCGCCGTCGGTGTACAACCCGGATGTGACCGACGAATTCGGGGCGTTGCTCGTCAAGATGCTGGCGAAGAAACCCGCTGACCGGCCGAGGAATCTGCTCGAAGCGATGTCGGAATTGAGGAAGGTGAAGAGCGTGTTCAAGTCCCGGCAGGACCCGGAAGAAGACCATCACGGGATGTAAACTCGTCTTTGGCGAGCGGCACAGCGTAAGCGTGCCGTGGTATCGTGGGGGAAACCGGGCAGGTTTACGCCGTGCCGCTCGCC
>JAYTBD010000649.1:0-3513 GCA_043737155.1 Fimbriiglobus sp.
TGACGAAGTTCGCCCCGGTGGACGCGGCTTGGGTCGGATGAATTCCCATTGACCATTTCGGCCGTAGAATGACCCGGAATCGCAACCCCGGCTCGGAGACATGACCATGCGACGATTGGTGCTCGCTCTCGCGGTGGCCGCCCTCGGCGGATACGCGCTCGCCGACGACAAAGCCCCGACTCTCAAACTCGCCGGGATGACCGGCACCGCCCCCGCCGGGTGGAAAGAAGAGACGCCTTCGAACCGGATGCGACTCGCCCAATTCAAAGTGCCCAAAGCGGAGAAGGATAAAGAGGACGCCGAGTTGTCCGTGTTCGTCTCGCCGGGCGGCGGCGGCGTCGACGCCAACCTGAAGCGCCAAGAGGTGAAGTTCAAAATCCCCGAGGGCGTGAAAAAGGAAGACGCGATCAAGCTGGATAAAGTCAAAGTCGGAAGCTTCGAAGGCAAATACCAAGATATCGCCGGCACGTTCCTGTTCAAAGCGGCCCCGTTCGACCCCAACGCGAAGGTCACGGAGAAGGAAGGCTACCGCCAGCTGTACGTGATCTTCGAAGCCAAAGAAGGCGAAGTGGTGTCGATGATCCTCGTCGGCCCCGCCGCGACCATCGAAAAGAATAAGAAGAGCTTCGAAGAGTTCTTGAAGTCCTTCAAGTAGCCAACTCCTATGTCCATCGGGCCGGATCCTCTCCACACCGACGGCGGTTCGGCACGTCGGGTTCGAAAGCGACGGCGGGTGCCCAAGCCACCCGTCGCCAGGGTCGCCGTCGAATTGACCTCGGTCGTCGCCGGATTGGTCGCGACCGTGTTGTTCGCGCCTCTCGCCAGCCGATGGTTCGTGCTCGCCACCGCTATCGGCTGCGGTATCACCTCGGGTTACGCGATCTACGGCGCACTCCGGCTGCGCGGGGCGGCGAGTTGGTGGGGACTCGTTTGGGGCGGCGAATCCGAGGACGACCTCGCACGCGGTTTCTTCCAGACCGGTCTGCTCTTCTTCGCCTCACTCGTCCCGATCGCCATGGTGAAATGCCTGATCCGCACCCCCGCCGTGTCCCATCCCGCGGCGTATCTGCTTTGGTGCTTCGTCCAAGATTTTCTTTTCTACTCCATCATCGAACGCGGCCTCGAGCGACTCACGGCGGGGCGAGTCGTCGGGCATCGGCACATCGCCGTATGGGGCACGGCCGCCCTGTTCGGACTCTCGCATTTCCCGATGGTCGGGTTCATGCTCGTCACGGCGATCATCGCGGTATTCTGGGGTATATCTTCCAGCGGAGCCGCTTGCTCTGGCCGGTCACAATGTCCCACTTCGTGCTCGGGTTGATCGTGATGTCCTAATTCCATAGCCAAATCGCATGTCCCACGCCGTAATCACTTGCCCGCACACCCCGTGCGGGAAATCCCTGCGTTTGCCCCTCGCCGCCATCGGCCAGCCGCTCTCCTGCCCGTACTGCCGCAGTTCCATCGGGGTCGAACTCGGCCCCGATGGCACGCCGGGCTCGCCGCGCGTGATCAAGGCCGGGGCGCGCTTGCCGCGGATGCTGCTCGTCCCCGCGGTCGCGCTGATGATCCTCGGCACGGCCGGGGTGTTCACCAACGGCTACATCGCCGTGGACTGCGCGACGCGGCCGGGGGCCGACTTGGAACAAGCCCGCCGGCAAGTCGGCGACCTGCGCAATCTCGAAGAAATGCGCGGGCCGAAATCGGCGACGAAAGATGGAGACGCGACGCCCCTCGACATGTTCGCGGCCGTGGCGGGGCAAGCCGCCGCGACTTCGGTGATCATCGACGCCGAAGAGCAGATGGCCCGGACGTGGGCACCCGAAGTGGTCCGCATCAATTCGATCTTCGCCGGCGTGAGCCTGTTCACCGCGATCGGCGGCTTCTTGATTTTGCGCGGGCGCGGGTATTGGATCGCTCTGCTGGCGTGCGTCGCGGCCATACTGAACGTCAACCACGCGTGCTGCTTCCCCGGTACGGTCGCGGGGCTGTGGGGAATTTTGGTACTGGTCCGCGACGAAGGGCGGAAGCATTTCGGTCGGTGAATTGCGCAATACAGGACTGTAGCCATCACGCTCCGCGTGATGCGGACGGAAGGGACCTTTCGTGATTCGGAGGAATAGCCAACTGAAAGTCTGGCACGTCGAGCAAATGAAAAGTCCCTTCCGTCCGCATCACGCGGAGCGTGATGGCTACAGTCCGGAACTCCGCTACACGATCAACCGCCAGATATCCAAGCCGATGGTGAACAGCATCAGGCACGCGACCATCGCCAGCCCGACCCACGTCAGGATAATCTGCACCGACTCCGGGGCCGGCTTGCGCCGGACGAGTTCGTAAATCAGAAACACCATGTGCCCGCCATCCAAGACGGGGATCGGCAGGAAGTTCACCACCGCCAAGTTCACGCTGATGAGTCCGATGAGCAGCACCAGCTTCCACGTGTCCTCCCCGGCGAGGATATACGACGCACGCGCCAATGTGATCGGCCCGCTCATCGTCGTCACCGAAATCCTGCCGATGACCATGCCGTAGAGCCCTTGGTAGATGCTCCGGATCGCCCGGACGGTGCGGTGGAAGCCCATCTGCAATGCATCGCCGACGTTCTCGGCCTTCTGGATCCGCAGTTCTTTGCCGAACTCCCAACCGCCGGCCGGGACGGGCCAAGTCGTGTCGTTCACCGCAACGACGTTCGGGAATTCGATTTCTCGGCCATCGCGGTGAATCTTCAAGTCGAAGGTGTGCGGGGCTTGGACCTGCAACTTGTAATCGACGAACGCCCAGCGGATGAGCTTGGGTTTCCCGGCGTCCTCGGTCGGGTTGCGTTCGACTTCGTCCCAACTGCCGTCGCTCACCTTCCCGGCCGCGGTGGTCGCTTTCACCCGCACCTGCGTGATGACATCGCCGGCTTGGATCCCCGCGGCATGCGCCGGACTGTTCGGCATCACGGTGTTGACTTCCGCCGAAACGCGGTACGCCAAGCCGAGCCCTCCGATGGGCACGGGCGAGCCCGGCAGGGCCAATCCGCCGAAGTCTTCGCGGTAATCGTGATCCCACGTCAGTTCGAGAGTCACCGGTTGCGGGCGGTGATCGATGAAGCGCTGCACCGTGATCGACACGGCCCGATTCGGGTTCGTTTGCGTTGACCAATCGTCGGCCCACTTATTGAGCTTCGACGGGAGCCTCAGCGGGTCGAGCAATTCGAAATCCGGCGAAGCGGTCGCTTCCTTCGGATCCGAGCAGAATCGCTTGATGGTCCCTTTCGAATCGAGCACCACTTGCACCGCGGTGATGATATCGCCCGCTTCCAATTCGGAATCGCCGTCGATCACCCGTGCCTTCAACCCGGCTTTGGCCGCCGCGGACTTCGACCGCAGCGCCGCGATCGGGCCCATTTTCATCCGCAGGCCGGTGTCTTGCCGATAGACCGCCGGCACGGTCAACTCCGTCGGCTCGGCGGTATCGGGTTGGCCCTTCCGCAACACGTGCATCTTGACTTGTTGCCCGGCGAGGTCG
>JAYTBD010000650.1:0-3505 GCA_043737155.1 Fimbriiglobus sp.
GACACAGGCATCGCACCGCAAGCCATTCGACAAATCAATTCCCGGTGTCGGATGTCGAAGACTCCATCCGACACCCTCGCTAGCGCGTCGGGCTAACCAGACCAGCATCGCGCAAAGTCGTTCTTCGGGTTTTGGATTTTCGGCGTGCGGCCACCGTTATTCCGGACGCAAGTCGTTGATTCGTATGCGTTCTGCCCAAATTCTAAAACGGTTTCACGCAGGGGTGGGGGGTACCCGCCGAATCATTTTGCAAAGGCATTTCAATGCGGACAGGCCCGGCGGCCCGTCCTACACCGAATCACTTCGCCCGCAATTCCTTGGCCGAACCGACGATGATGGCGAACTCCTTCGAGCCGCGGATGTTCGCGAGATCCGCGTCCGCGTCGATGGTGGCGAAGTCGGCGAACTTTTCCCGGAGCGCGACCCGGAGGTGATCGAGGGCGATGCGCGTATCGTCCGCGTTGCCCTTCGAGAGGATCGCGTAGACGCAGGCCACCTGGTAGCGCACCAGCGGGTCGTCCGATTGGGCGAGGGCGAACTCGGCACCCTTCAGCGCTTCGGCGCGCTTCCCGGAGCGGGCGTGGATCACGGCCCGCCCGACGAGGGCCGGGGCGTACCCGGGGTTCAATTCGACGGCTTTGTCCAACCGGTCGAGCGCCTGCTCGGGTTGGTCCAAACACTCGCTGAGCACGTGGGCTTGGTTCTGCCAAGCGGGCAAGTAGCGCGGGTTCAACTCGGCGGCCTTGGCGAAATCCTTCAATGACCCGGCGGGATCCTTCGCGATGTTCGCGATTCCGCGGGCCAAGTAGTCGGCTTCGTCTTTCAACTCCAGCTTGGCCGCGGCCCTACGATCTCGGCCCGCTTGTTCCAAGTCGCCTTTGAGCTCGTGCAAGCGCGCCCGCAGCAGCAGGGTCCGGTAGGCCGGTTCGCCCGCGTCGAGCGCCCGGGTCGCATCGGCGATCGCGTCGGCGGAATTGCCCCGTTGCGAGTAGGCGAGGGCCCGGTGGTAATAAGCGTGCGAGCATTTCGGATCGCGTCGGATCGCCGTCGTGTATTCTTGGATCGCTTCGACGTGTTTGTTCATCAGGCCCAGTATGAGGCCTCGGTTGAACGCCGGCCGCGGGTCGCTCGGGCACAGCGCTTTGGCGAGTTGGAATCGCTCGAGGGCGTCGGTGTAGCGGCCGGAGGATTGGTAGGCGACCGCGAGCGCGAACTGCCCCGCGGCGTGGCCCGGCTCCTTTTCGACGAGCGTTTCCAGAGCCTCCGCCGACGCTCTGGACCGCCCTTTGGCCAAGTGCGAAAGACCTCGGAGATAGAACTCCAGCGGGCCTTCCGCCCGGCATCGGTCGGCCGGGATCTCGCCGGCCAAGTCCGGCTGCGCCAGTTCTTCCGCCAGTTGAATCCGCTGTTCGCGGACGGCCAGCGGTAGCTCGTAGCCCTCGTGGCAATTCTGTGCGATCCGGTTCCAACGCACCGCCCGTTCCAGCGCGGCCGTCTTTTCATCGCCGTTCAATCCGCTGGCGTTCAACAGTTCGGCGTGGGCGCTCAGCAAGGCGAGTTCGCCGAGTTCGTCGGCGAGTCGGCCGCGTTCGACTTCGCTCAACCGGCGCACCGCCGTTTGCCCGCGCCAGTTCGAGTCGGCCGTCACCCCGTAGAGATCGAACCAGACTTCGGCCTTCGCCAGCGCCTCGGTACGTGTTTTGGGGCTCGCCAGCGCCGTCAGATCGATGTGCAGGCCGGTGGTCTCGTCTTGTAATTGGTTGGCCCGCAGCGCGGCTTCCGCCCCGGTCCGTTGTCGGGCTTGCTGCAGCGCGGCGCCGGCGGCGCCGAAGGTCGTCAGGCCGAGGGCGATGGCCACGCCGAGCACGGCTAGCACGGGGTGCCGACGGCGGTACTTGCGGACGCACTCGACGAACGACGGGTTCCGAGTGTGCTTGAGCGGACGGTTCTCTTGGTGCAGCGTCAGGTCGGTGAGCAGTTCCGCCGCGGTCTGGTAGCGGAGGTCGGCGTCGGGTTGGAGGAGTTTGAGAACGATCGCTTCGATGGCCGGCGCGATCTTCGGATTCAGCGTGCGCAGCCGCGGGGCGAACGCCCGCCGCGCGCCGAGGATCGCCGGCAACGACAGGCCCGCCAGCATCGAGCCTTCGAAGGGATGTTGTCCGGTCAGCAGCTCGTAGAACATGACGCCGAGGGAGTAGAGGTCCATGCGCGCGTCCGGCGACGTGCCGCACTGGGCGGCGTACGCTTCGAGCTGCTCGGGCGACATGTAGCGCAGGGTGCCGCCCGACTGGTCGTAGTGACCGCTGCGGACGTCGTGGGCGAGGCCGAAGTCGAGGAGCATCGGCACGCCGTCGTCGGTGACGAGGACGTTGCTCGGCTTCAAGTCCAAGTGGAGGATGCCGCGCTCGTGGGCGTGCGCCAATCCTTCGGCGAGCCGGGTGAAGAGCCACACGACGGAATCGGGGAACGACAGGCGGCCGAGGAGTTCGCGCACCGGCTGCGGGCGCGGTGGGGCCGAGGGGCCGTCGGCGTCGGACGGGGACACCGGAGCGCTCGCCGATTTCGATTTCGCCTTCTTCTTGGTGAGCGGCTGCAGAGCGTTCATCGTGCTCAGCAATCCGGCGCCGGTGGCAGGGAGCATCTTGGTTTCGGAGACCATTTGCAAAACGTCGTGCAGCGTCTGGCGGCCGAGGTAGGGCATGCAAAGCACTTGGATCGGCGGGATCGTGTGCACCGAGTAAACGGGCACGATGTTCGCGTGCTGCAGGCTGGCGAGCCGCTCCGGTTCCCGGTTCGCCCGGCTGGTGAACTTCAGCGCCACGGGACGGGCCGCGAGGCCGAGTTGCTCGCCGAGGAACACGGAGCCGAAACCGCCTTCGCCGAGTTTATCGACGATTTTGAATCCGAGAACGATGTCGCCGATGCGCGGCATCGGGACCGCAGCGGAATCGGAGCCCAACAAACACGCGGTCTTGGTTGAGTCCGCGGCGACGGGCGCGTCCGGCTTCAACCGCAGCGGCTTCGCCGGCATCGGCGTCCGCACGGTCGGATCGTTCACGTAAGCCCGCGGCGAGTGGATGTGGAGTTGGCGTGTGGAATGCATGGGACGGATCTCGAAATTGCGGCCGGCCATCTTTCTTGATGCGGGACCAAACGCTCGACAACCGCGAGCGGACTACGGCACACTTCCCCTAGGATGGAATACGCGATTGGGCACGCATTTTCCCCGGATTGCGGGTCCTTTGCGCAACCGGCAAATTCGAGCTGAGTGCCCGCCGTTCAGTTGTGCTCCGGGGCGCAATTCGCACGGTTCAATTTCAGGCACAGCAGAATTTTGCGCCGGCGCAATCGATTCGCGCCCGTTCCGCTATCTTGTTGAAAACGAACCCGCCGGTGGAAATGCGATGGCGAACCTGAGACTTCCGATCGCGCTTATACTCGGCCTCGCGGTCGGCGCCGGGGTTACCTATTTCGCGGTGGCGCCGAAGGCGCCACCGCCGATGGC
>JAYTBD010000651.1:0-3505 GCA_043737155.1 Fimbriiglobus sp.
CGCCGCGGGATCGAGACGCATCGGCTGCCGCTGATCTGCGCCTTCGCCGCGTCGAACCACCTGCCGGAAGACGACGCACTGCAAGCGCTGTTCGATCGCTTCCTGCTCCGCTGTTCGGTGCAGACGCTGCCGCGCGAACAACTCCCCGCGCTGCTCGCCGCGGGTTGGGCCATCGAGCGGGACGGAGCGGAGCGCCGGGAACCGGCCGACGGATTGACCGCGGACGATCTGCGGGAATTGAACCGCCGGGTGCGCGAGGTCGACTTGGGCGCAGTGCTGGAGCGGTACGCCTCGGCGGTGTCGAAGGTCCGCGATCTCGGCGTCGCGCTCACCGACCGCCGCGCGGTGAAGGTCCTCAAACTGGTCGCGGCCTCGGCGGTGATGTGCGGGCGCAGCGCCGCGACGCCGAGCGACCTCTGGGTCTTCCGGTACGTCTGGGATCGAGCGGAGCAGATCGGCCCGCTCGCCGCCCTCGTCGGCGGTTTGCTGAAGGACGTCGTCGACGACAAGCCGCACCCGCGGTCGATCCCGAGGCGCTGGCGAAGGAACTGGAGGACGCCGAGCGCGAAGCGATCCCGGGGATCAAACTCGTCGACGCGGTCCGGCTGAGAGAACGGGCGCAATCCATCGCCGACCGCGCGGCGTGGGTGCCGGATACCGCCGCCCGCGATCACCTCGTGCGCGGAGCGGCCCGGCTCGCGGAGAAACTCGGATGATCGATTGGGAAGCCGCGACCGAGGCCCGCATACCGGCCGCGGATTTGGTGTGTCTTACGCCGCTGCGCACCCGCCCGGACATCCGCGTCCGCGTGGCCGAGGGTGTCGCTTGGTTGAGTTGGACGACGAGCCGGGACGACGCGATCCGGGAATTGCTACCGCGGTCGACCGCGGAGTTCTTCACCACGGTCGAGGGGCGGCGCTTCCGGCTGGGAAGTCGGCTGCCGACGGGCGACGCCCCGCCCGATGGGGAAGCTCGTCCGTTGGCGACGGTGCTCCTGCCATCGCCGGCGACTCTCTCCGGACCGGACGCGTGGAACTCCCCAAACGTGGCGTTGCGGCTCGTGCGCTGCGACACGCCCCGACCGACCGTCGCGCTGGTCTGCCCGTTGGAGGCACTGCGCGACTTCGCGGACCGAGCGACCACCGCCGAAATCGCCGGCGTGTCGGGATTGCTCTCGGGCGATCGCGCGGTCCTATTCGGCGAAAAGCTGCCGAGCGTCACCGGGGCGGTCCGGTTCCACGGCACCGGTTTGCTGATCCCCCTCGGTTTCAAACTGCATCCCCAGTTGCCCGATGCCATAGTCCGCTCTGCGGCCGGCATTGCCGACGGAGATGCGCTCCTCCTCACCGAATCGGGGATCGAATCGATCCCCCGCGCCCGCGCGGAGCCGCTGACCCGCGCCGGCCTCCGGCTCGCCATCGCCGGGGCCGCGCCGTGAGCCAGCGCGGCCAATACTACTTGATGCTCCCGGCGACGGAGCCCCTGCGCTGGTCCGAAGGCTGCGACGCCATCGAAGATGCGGAGGGTCGCACGGTCGTGCTCTTCGAGGAGTTGGAGGCGATCCTCGGAGGCGTCTTCTCGATCTCCCCCGTGCCGCCGTTCCCGTCCGTCGCGCAGATGCTTCACGCGCTCCGACGCGATCCGATACCGCCCGGGTTCGTACCGCTCCGCGACGCCTATCGACGCAATGCGAAGGTCGAGTCGTGCGCGCGCCACCTCGGCCTGTTCATCGCTTTGCTCTGTTTAGAATTGCCGCCGGCGTTGAATCCGCCCGACTCCGGCGAACTCCGACTCGCGCTCTACCGGCTTTGGTCCGACGGGCAAAAGCACCGGCCCGAATACGCGGTGATGCCGACGCACACCGGAGCCGAGTTCCTCGAAATCATCGCGGCCCAACTCCGCGAGTACGATGACGCCACCCTCGATTACGCCCTGAAGTTCGGCATCTGGCCGACCGATTCGGGCGAAAAGATTGCCGATGAAATCGACGACCTCCCTGGGACCGTCGAGCGCGTGCTCGCCCTGGCCCGGACGCGCCCCGGCTTGGTCGGTGCGGCCCTGTTAGCGCCCGTGTTCGACGCGGCGATGACGCTCCCCGTCCGCAGCCGCACCACGGAGACCCTCCCGCTGGGCGGCTACTCCGACGTGACCACGCGCGGCGATCCGGACCGCTTGCTGCTCAGCCAATTCGCACTCGACCCGGACGACTTCGTCCGCCGCTTCGCCGAGCGTGAACTGCTTTACTTCAAACGGGAAGAGCCGCACGCCCCGATCCCCCCGGAGCGGGTCATCGTGCTCGATCAGGGCGTCCGTACGTGGGGCGGCGTCCGGCTCGCCCTCGCCGCGGCGGCGCTCGCGCTGCTCAAACAGAACCCGGCCAAGGCCCCGGTTCCGCGGCTCTTCCCGACCTCGCGCGGCAAAGCCGTGCCGATCCCGCCGCAGTCGGCTGAGGACTTGGCGAAGGTGCTCGAAGCGAGCGACTTGACCGAGCACCCCGGTGACTTGCTCGCCGCCGTCTGCGACGAACCCGAGTCCGCGACCCCGCGCGACATCCTGCTGCTGACGCATCCCCGCTCGGCCGCGGAGCCGGAGGTGATCGCTGCGGCGCGGGAGCGGCGACCGACGGATCGGCTCTTCGTGCTCGCCGTGAACGACGATGGCGTCGCGCAACTGAGCGAGTGGACGCTGCGCGGGCCGATGCCGGTGCGGAGCTTCCGCGTCGATCTGATCGCGGCCGAGAATGCGGAACCGGCGAAGGAAGTGACCGAAGTCGTTACAGCAGAGTCATCGGTCGATTACCGGCCGTGGACGGGGAACGCCGAGTCGGTGCCGTTCCCGTTCCGCCCCGGCTTGCTCGATCAACCCGAACTGATGGGCTTCGACACCGCCGGGGAGTGGTTGGTGATCGTGGCCCGCGGCGGCATCCCGCACGCGGTCACGGACAAGGGGGATCGTCTGGAGGTGCTGCCCCGGGCGATGATCACCGGGGAGGTGGTCAAAAATGTGTACCGCGTTCTTCCCGTGAACGGCGGAGTCGTCCTGTGCGGTACGGTGCCAGATGGCAAGCTGCAATGTTACGTGGCGGCGCATTACGACAGGGCCAATCGCACCGTGCGAACCTACTACTTTGGAGGTGTCGATACTTCCGCGGAATGGGTGACGTATCCCGACTTGCACTGCGTGGCTATTCTTCGGCCCAAAGCACTCCACCCCATCATTGCGGCGGACTTGGCTTACCCGGACTCCCCCGCGACGCCTCGCTCGAGCGAGGCGGCCCTGCGGGATCGGCGGGACCGTGCTGGTCCAAAGCACCTGATCATCGAGACCGGCACTTGGAAGAAGCGCGATGACTCTCGAGCAACGTTGAATCTGAAAGACAAATCATTCCGAGTGATCGCCCCTCCTGCCGACCCTTGGAATGTGCTGACCCCGACCGAGGACGGCAAACCGCTCCTCGCCGGCGCGTTCATACCCCCAGCCCAACTCGCCGCCGACGTTCTCGCCA
>JAYTBD010000652.1:0-8539 GCA_043737155.1 Fimbriiglobus sp.
ACAAATCGACTTCGGCTGCCAAAATCGGCATCGGACAGCGCACTTTCTCGGGCGGGGGCTATTCGATTCTCGGTAGGGTAACCGATGTGCCGTTGCCAGCAAGACAAAAAGTGGTGGGAATCGGGTGAAGAAGCAGAGAGTGTCGAATTTGCCCGTCACACGACTACAGTCGGTTCGATCACGCGCATGGTGCGCCAGCGTCCGCCGAAGAAACGGACCATGAAGCAGACCGCCAACACGAACACGTAAAGCGTAGCGAAGCCCCAAGCCGCATACAGGCCCCAGCCGTACTTCCAGCTCAGCCACGTCGGGATGACCATCAGCGGCCACGCCGTCGTCAGCGCCACCAGCGTGACGAACCGCGTATCGCCCGCCCCGCGGAGGCCGAAGGCGTAGATGATGTTGGCCCCGTCCGCGAGAGAATAGAGCGCCACGAACAACAGCAGCGTCGGGATGATCGGCTCGATCTTCGCCCACGCTTCCGGCTCCATCTCGGCGGCGAACGGCATCACCATCACATGCGGCACGGTCAGATAGAGCACCGACATCACGACCATGTACCCGGTCGCCAGGAGGACGCCGGCGTGCGTCGTGCGCGCAGAAATCTCCGGTCGGCCCTCGCCCTGGCGCTGGCCGACAAGCACCTCCACCCCTTGCCCCAGCCCCAGCACGGGCAGGAACGTCAGCATGTTCAGCGAGAACGTCACCGTGGTGGCGGCCTGCTCCGCGACGCCGATGTTGCCGATGAAGTAGGTGAACGCGGTGAAGGCCATGATCTCGATGAAGAACTGCCCGCCGTTGGGCAATCCGAAATACAGCAAGCGGCGGAACAGCGCAGGGTCGAAGCGCCACCCCGAGAGCGTGCCGAATTCGGCGCGGTCGCGGCGGCGGAAGAAGAGCACCAGCCCGAAGACCACCGAGACGGTACTCCCGCAGGCCGCGGCCAGCCCGGCGCCGAACATCGCGGCTTCGGGATCGTGGGCCTGCCAGCGGATCAGCGGGAACGCCAGCGCCGCGTTCGTCAGCACGCCGGCGACGTTGATGAGCAGCACGGTCCAACTGCGCTGCCGGCCGGCGAAGAAGCTGTTCACCGCGGCCAGCACCAGCATCGGCAGCGCGGCGAAACACAACCCGCGGAAGTACGCCGCCTCCAGCGTTTTCGCCCCCGGGGTATGCTCGGACGAGGCGATCAGGGCGTCCGCGAGCGGGATGAACAGCGGGAAGAGCAGCCCGGCGGCGACGGCGAAGTAGATCGCTTGCCAAACGACCGGCCCGACGCGGTTCGGCCGGCCCGCCCCGAGGTACTGGGCCACGAAGACGGTGGCGTAGAGCACCGTGAACTGGAGCAGGGCCATCGGCGTCCAGAAGTACCCGACCGTGATCATGGCCGCGGCCACGGCGTCTTCGTTCACCCCGGCGATGAAGATGCGGTCGACGAAAACTTGGATCGTGGTGCTCGACATGCTGACGATGAACGGCAGCGACAGGCGCATCAATTCTTTGGCGGCCTGCGGAATGCTCTGCGGGCCGGCGGGAAGAAGTGCGGAATGCGGAGCGCGGAGTTCGGAATCCGTGACAGCTTCTTCTTCATTCCGCATTCCGCACTCCGAATTCCGCACTTACTTGAGGAGCCAGGTATTGCGGAACTGCACGGGGTGGCCGTGATCCTGCAGCATGATCGGCCCCGGTTTGGCCGGGTCGCCGCCCAGACCGGCGGTGGTGTTGTCCTTCTCGACCTTCGCGTCGTCGTGGACCTTCACCCCATTGTGATACACGGTCATGCGGACGGGTTCGGTCTTTTTATTCCCATCGGTGTCGAACACCGGGGCCGCAAACTCGATGTCGAAGCTCTGCCAGACGCTCGGGGCCTTGCAGACGTTCTCCTTCGGCGGAAAGATGTCGTAGATCGAGGCGCAGTCGTTCTTGCCGCTCTTCAAGCCGTAGCTGTCGAGCACTTGCACCTCGTAGCGGCCCTGCAGATAGACGCCCGAGTTCCCCCGGCCTTGGCCCTTGTTGTCCGGCTCGTACGGCACGCGGAACTCGACGTGCAGCTTGAACTTCCCGGCGAACTTCTCTTTGGTGACAATATCGCCGTGCCCCTTCACCCCTTCCCAGTGGCCGTCTTCGAGCTTCCATTCCACCGGCTTGCCGTTGGTCTTGGTCCACTTGTCCGCGGATTTGCCGTCGAAGAGTACGATGGCCCCTTCCGGCGCCGGGGTCGATTTCGCATCGACCACGTCGTCCGGTTTGAGGGGCTTGAAGCGGTCGTCGAGCTTCCACTGGGCGAAGAGCGGCCCGGCCGAGAGCAGCAGCGCGGGGAGCGCGAAACGGAGCATCGGGATCACCTCGGGGCGACGGGGAGAAGAGTTAGCTTATGGAACGAAAACGTCGGGCCGACCGCAGGGGGTCGGCTCGACGGAGTGTGGGATAGCCCGTGGCATCACCCGACGCGGATGCCGCCGGAGATTTCGTCGGTGACGAGGCCGAACACTTCCAAACCTTGCAGACCCCGGAATGCTTTGACGTGCGGCGCGCCGCTGCCGGCGCCCGTCAGGAGCTCGGCGATGCCGTCGCCGTCGATGTCGTGGGCGGCGACGGTCAGGCCGCCGAGGAAGTTCCGGTCGTAGGCGTAGAAGCTGGCGAGTTGGCGAGCGTCGGAACCGCGGAACACTTTGACGTGCGGGCCGCCGCCGGGCCCGGCGCCCGTGATGATCTCGGCGACGCCGTCGCCATTGAGGTCGCCCGTCGCGATCGAGACGCCGCCCTTGTAGCCGGTGCCGTACGCCAAGAAGCGGTAGAGTTCGGCCGCGTCGCCGCCGCGGAAGGCTTTGACGAGGCCATCCCCGCCATCGCCCGTGCCGGTGACGAACTCGACCCGGCCGTCGCCGTCGAGATCGCCGACGGCGACCGTGACGCCGCCCTTGAAGCCGCTGTCGTAGGCGAAGAAGCTCATGGTTTCGGCGAGCGTCGCGCCGTCGAAGATTTTGACGTGCGGCCCGGCTCCGGGGCCGGCCCCGACGATGATGTCCGCGCGGCCGTCGCCGTCGAGGTCGCCGGCGGAGACGTTCACCCCGCCGCCGAACTCGGCCCCGAAGGCCAAGAAGGAGGCGAGTGCCAAGCCCGTGACGCCGTCGTAGATGCGGACGTGCGGGCCGGCGCCCGCCCCGGCCCCGACGATGATGTCCGGGGTGTAGTCGCCGTTGACATCGCCCGTCCCGACCGAGACGCCGCCCAGGAAATCGCCGAAGGGGGCGAGGACGAACAGGGTGATGCCTTTGCCATCCAGGACCACCACGCGGGCCGGCGCTCCGGCCGCGGTGCCGACGGCGGTCCTCATCGGCAGCGGGTCGTCGTTCGCGATTGTGCCGACCGCGACGCTTTCGTTGTTTGCCCCGGTCGCGTGGAAGAGCATCGCTTCGTCGAGTTCGTAAAGTTCCTCGCCGATCACATGCACGGTGACGGTCTGCGAAGTTTGCCCGGGGGCGAAGGAGAGCGTGCCGGAGAGTGGCACGAAGTCGACGCCCGCCGCGGCCGACAGTCCGAGGGTGTCGTAATCCACGGTGACGGCGGTGCCCGCGACGGCCTCGAGCACGACCGTGAACGCCAGCGGAGAGATACCGAGATGGCCTTCGTCGACGGTGCGCGAAGCGACGGAAATCCGCGGGGATTGGTCGTCGTTGAGGATGGTGCCCGTGGCGTCGGCGTCGAGGATCGATGCGCCGGTCGCCCCGGAAAGGATCAGTCCGAGCGTCTCGTCGAGTTCGAATTTCCGATCCCCGTTGATCTGGATCGAGACCGTGCGGGTCGTGGTGCCCGCGCTGAAAAGCAGAGGCCCCGATGCGGCGGCGAAGTCGCCGTCGGCGACCGTAGCGGTACCGTTCGCGGTCGCGAAGTTGACGGATACTGCCAAGCCGCTCGCCGTGCTCAGGGTCACGGTGAAGTTCAAGCTCCGCGTCCCGTTGTCCCCTTCCGCGACGACCACGTCGCCCAGCGAGATCGTCGGCGCGGTGTCGTCGTCGAGGATCGTCGCGACGCCCTGCCCGGCGCCCGGTTCGATGAAGGCGTTCGCGGGCGTGGCGAGGTTCACGAAGAACGTTTCGTCCGCCTCGAACTTGAAGTCCCCTTTCACAAAGACCGTGATCGTCCGGTTCTGTTGGCCGGGGAGGAAGGTGAGGGTGCCGGAGGCGGCCGTGAAATCCCCGTCGGCGCTGGTCGCGGTGCCGTTGGCGGTGGAGTAGCGGACGGAGACCGTTTGTGTGCTCGGCTTCTCCAGCGAAACGGTGAAGGTCACGGCGGTGGTGCCGGTGTCGCCTTCGTCCACGGTCGACGCCGGGGAGATGGACAGCGAATTGGGGACGTTGAAATCGATGTTCAAGATCGGCGAGTTCGAACCGGGCGTCGAGGCGAAGATGCCCAGGCCGCGGCGGGCGAAGGCGATCCAGATTTCGTCCTGATCGGCGCCGCCGTTGAACAGCATGTCGGCGGCGAGGATCGCATCGCGGGCTTGGAGGAAGTTCGGCAGCGCGGGCTGGAGCTTCATCGCTTCGGTGACGAGGTGCATCGTCAATTTGTTCCCCGCGCCGGCCGGGCCGGGGCCGGCGGTCCACCCCGTGCCGAGGTCCGAGTCGTAGCCGTACTTGTTGATGAGCATCCAGTTCAAATCCCAGAGCGCGGAATTCCAGATGGTGCCGGTGGCGTGGGACTGCGTGGTCCGCGCCGCGCCGTAGCTCGTCGTGCCGAAGTTCCCGAACCCGTCGAAGGTGAGAGGGTCGATGGCCATGTTGAAGCTGTACGGGAAGCTGCGGACGCCGGGGCCGGTCTGCGGTTGCCCGAGCACGTATGTCCCGAGGCCGTAGCCGGCGTTCTGGGTGTCGCTCGGCCTTTGGAGCAACATCATGGCGTAGAAGTCGCTCCAGCCTTCGCCCATTCCACTCGACTGGAGCGCTTGCAGGGCACTCGCGTTCGCCGGCCCGCCGGTCAGACGATTGGAGATGCCGTGGCCGTACTCGTGCCAGATGATGTTGTTGTCGAGGGAACTGTCGCGGGTTGGGTTGGTGATCGTAAAGATGTACTGCTGCATCCGCGGGGCGGTCCCGTCGGGCGGGGTGAAGAAGTTTGCGTTGTTGGTGAGGGGGATGGGCAGGCTGCTGCCGTCTTGGGAGTCCGCTTCCACGGCGTCCGCACCGAGGCCGCCGCGGCCGTAATTGTTGACTTGGAAATTCCCGGCCAGTTCCGTGAAGCCGTATTGGTAGACGACGTCGTGGATGTAATTGATGGAGTAAAACAGGTTGATCTGGGCCATGGCCTGGTTTCCAGGCGTACCCGCCGCCGCGAGCGGATTGAAGTTGAAGGCGCTGAAATCGAGCGCCGCCCCGCCGTCGGGACGGGCACCGTCCGCCATGTTGTCATTGTTCACGTCCAAGTGCGCGTCGACGTTGTTGCCGCGGGTGTCGGTGAACTCCGCCCCGGCCGCGCCGTTGGTATCGTGCCAGCCGAACGGCGACGCCGTGGTATCGTGCGGATCCGTGATGAGCGTGAACCCGCCGTCTTGAAAGCTCTCGTCCGGTGCTTCGAGCACACGGTACACGGCGTGGCTCACCCAGTCGCTCTGCGAGATCATTTCACCGGTGCCGTCGGCGATGCTGAGGTCGTACCAGTGGTCCATGTCGGTTGTGCGGATGACCATTTGCCAACTCAGAGCGACCCCGCCGTCCGCAGTCGGGACGTAGTGCAGCCGGGCGGTGATGTCGTCGAGGGAAAGCTCCGGCGCCGAGATGACCGTCTGCGCTTCGAATCCGCTGCGGTCGTGGACGATCACCGGCCCGCCCGACAAGTTGACCCCCAGCGCGAGCGCCGCTCGCTGCACGGCCTGCGCCGCCGTCAGGGTCGGAGCGACCGGTCCGCTCGGGACATGACCGGCCAAGTCGGCGACGAAGCCGCCCGCCGCGGTCAGCACGCGACCGTCGTCGGCGACCGTGAGGTTGATGTTCGCGTTTTCGATCTCCAAGCCGTTCACCATCTGCCGCAAGTAGATGTGGGTGAGGCCGGTGTCGGCGTCCCGATAGAGATCCGTCACGCGGATGTTGGCGAGGTCGGACGTGTTGATTCCGAATTCGCCGTTGTGGCCGGCCAAATATTCGACCGCCGCCGCGAGTGGGGGCTGCTGCGTGGGGATCGCATCGTACTGGTGAACGAAGGTGAACGTCGGGGGTTGATAGGCCGACGGTGTCACCCGATCTTCCAATTGCTCGCATTTGAGCCAAGTTCTCAGGCTTTTCGGGATCGTCAGGGCACCGGGGCGGGACTTCTCAGATGTGGGCGACATAGGTGGTCCGGGGAAGAGAACGGGGACGAGTGAAGAAAAAAACGCCTGTCGGCGATTGCGACCGGTATCAAAAAGCGGATTCTGAACCACCGACCCGAGCAAATCAAGCGCGATATCGGAAAATTCTACCCAAGCTCTCAAAAGTATCACGGATGTCGGAATTGCGGACAGCGGGGGTAGCGCGCATTGCTAAAGATAGGCGACCCACTGGCTCTGCAATCGGGATAATCCGTGAGTCGGTCGCGTATTCAACGATTTGCCAGCGCGAATTGCCCGAACTGCGCCGAGTGGTTACGGTCAACCAACGAGCCGGACGCTTTGTGCTGTTGACCGTCCGCCGAGTCTCATGCGCTAAAGATTTACCGAAAACTCTGCCGTTCCTCGTCGTGCTCACTTCCCCGTGCACGGCTTCGCTTGGATCGCCACCATCAACGTTTCACCCGAGTCCAGCTTGAACGGGGTGACGATCGGGAAGAACTTGTCGCAGACGCAGGTGTAGGTCACCTTGTCAAGCCCGGGGAGTTCGACGCCGATCTCGATGCGGCCGTCTTTGTCCTTCCCCGTGGAGACCGTCACGGTGGCCGTTTGCATTTGGGGGAGGGCGAACTTGTGGGAGCCGCCGACGGCGATCGACTTGTCGAGCGTCGCGGCAATCTTGAAGCCGGTGAACTCGGCGTTGCGTTTCTTCACTTCCATGGCCAGCGTCTTCAGCTTCGGGTTGATGGTGTCATGCTGCGTACTCGCCAAAATGACGACCACCGTGACGCGGACGGGCTTGCCCGCATCTACGGGGGCGTCCTTGGGTGTGCCGCAGGCGATGGCGGCCAGCGCCGCGATCTGGAGCGTCAATCGGCCCATGGCCATACCTCCTCGGACGCTTTGGCGCGCGTTTGGTAGATCATCGGAGCATCGCCCGGTTTGGGCACGGTGAACGCGCTTCGGCCGGAGTGTTCGATCCGCATTTCTTCCACGCTCGCCAAATCGAGCACGTCCGGCAGCAGATCGGGGCAGGAGACGAACACCGGGGAGACATCGCCGTGGACCGCGGAGACGCGCGCTTCGCCCGCCGAGGCGATCGGCAGGTCCTCGAACTCCGCGAGTGGATCGACCGGCTGCACCGGGGCGGGGGCCACGGTCGGGATCGTTTTCACGTGACAGACATGGTCCGGCGGGCAAGCTAAAAACAGCGCCCCGGCCATTGAAGCCGCGACCCCCATGAGGACCACTCGGCGCAGCCACGGGCGGTGAGGTCGGGGACGGAGGCGGGCGAGAATGACTTCGCCGCTGCGGCGGATTGCGCTGGGATCCGGTTCGGGCGGGGCGGTGCCGTCGCGGAAGGCGAGGTTCTCCGCGCGCAGCTCGCGGTACAGTTCGGCGACCTCCGGACGCGTCCGGATCCACGCTTCGACTTCGAGCTGCGACACGGGGTCGAGTTCGCCGTCGGCGTAGGCGAGTACCATCAATTGCCAATCTTCGGGTCGGTCGCCGGTTGTCATGGTTGCACGTGGTGGGCCAAGGCCTCGCGGAGTCGCTGCCGGGCGTAAAAGAGCCGGCTCATCACCGTCCCGATGGAAATCCCGAGGGTCTCTGCGACTTCGCGATAACTCAGATCGCCGTCGACGTGCAAGACGAACGTCTGCCGTTGGACATCGGGCAGAATCGACAAGGCGTCTTCCAATTTGCCGCGGAGGTCGGCCCGTTCCAAGCCGTAATCCAACGGGATACCGCGGAAATCGCAAACGGCGTGGAAGTCTTCGGTCGGCGCTATGAACCGCGTGTCACGGCGGGTTTTCGCGCGGCCGATGTCGAGCGCGGCATTGCTGACGATCCGCAGCAGCCACGTCCGGAAGCTGCTCTGCCCGCGGAAACGGTCCAAGTGCGACAGGACGTTGACGAAGCCGTCCTGCACGGCGTCGAGGGCGTCGGCCTCGTGCCGGAGCAACCGGCACGCCACCCGGTAGGCGACGGCGTGGTGCCGCTGCATCAGGTGGTCGAGCGCGGGGCGGTTCCCCTGCAGCACGCGCTCGATCAGCTCGCGGTCGCTCGGCTCGGGGATCATCGGTGCGCTTCCTGTGTAGTAGCAGACGGCCGAACTCCGTTCGGCATTCACCGGAAACATCGTACGCCGCGCGCGGGGCGAAAGCGAGAGTGGGCGAACGATTCTCGGAGGTTGATCCCGCGAGGGGACGTTGCCCCGTAGGGCGGGTTGAGTCC
>JAYTBD010000653.1:0-3500 GCA_043737155.1 Fimbriiglobus sp.
CGGCCTCTCCGCATGTGTATAGTTCTAGTGCGGATGTCGCTGTCCCGCTCCGCGACGGGCTCAGAGGCCAACGGAAGACCGACTGGTTCCGGAATTCCCGCGGTGTAACCCACAAAGTAGGAGGTGATGTCTTGAAACATGCTAGTAGCCAGGTTGGGCGGCTGTCCCGATAGCCGCAGACGGGCCGCTGTCTGCGATGGCCGCCCCAGTTTCTGCAAGCCCCGGTGAGGTCACCGGGGCTTCTTCGTTTTCGTGTTCCCATTCGCCGGCGCTTCCCCCGCCAACTCCAGCACCCGGTTCCACAATGCGTCGGGGCAGGGCATCACGCTCAGCCGGCTCATTCGCACCAATTCCCATTCGGCGAAAAGCGGGTCGGCTTTGATCGCCGCGAGACTCACCGGCTTGCTCAGCGCTCGTACCGGCTTCACCGATACCGCGACCAACTTGCCGTCGTCGGAGTTCGGATCGGGGATCGGGTCGCCCGTCACCTCGAGAATCCCGACGATATTTTTTTCTTTTCCGGTGTGGTAGAAGAAGGCCAGATCGCCCGATCGGCACAGGCGCAAATGTCGGAGTGCCAACGCATTCGCGATGCCGTCCCAGAGCGTGCCGCCGTCGCGTTCGAGATCGGCGTAGGAATAGCAGTCCGGTTCCTGCTTGAAGAGCCAACGAGACATGCTACCCTCTCTCAATCGGTCGGGAGCGGCGATGCGAAAGCGGCGCCGCGAGGAACTCCCACTCCGCAAGAATGCAATGCCGGTGATACCCGCAAACCCCCTGGGCTTGTGGGTATTTTGGGTCGTGTTGCATTGCGAAGCACGGAGGCTCCGATGGGCGTTTTACCCGACTGGATGATCGAAACCCACGTCAAAATCGAACCGTTCGCCCAGCAGCAGCACCGCCCCGGCGTCATCTCCTACGGCGTCACCAGCTACGGGTACGACGTGCGGGTCGACCGCCGCTTCAAAGTCTTCACCAACGTGTGGGGCAGTACGGTCGACCCGAAGAACTTCGACCCGAAATCCTTTGTGGATCTCGAAGGCGACTTCTGCATCATCCCGCCGAACAGCTTCGCGCTCGCGGAGACGGTCGAGTACCTCGAGATCCCGCGCGATGTGCTCGGCGTCTGCGTCGGAAAATCGACTTACGCCCGGTGCGGGATCATCGTGAACGTGACGCCGCTCGAACCGGAGTGGCGCGGCCGGGTGACCATCGAAATCAGCAACACGACGCCGCTCCCCGCGAAGATCTACGCCGGGGAGGGGATCGCGCAGATGCTGTTCTTCAAAGGCGAAGCCGTGTGCAAGACGAGCTACGCCGACAAGAAGGGGAAGTACCAGGATCAAACCGGGCTAACCCTGCCGTTCGTGGCGGGTGGGGACCACGGCCCGGCCCCGGGGACCGTGCCGAAAGATCCGAATAGTCCGCCCTAGCGCCGGGTGGACCGGTCCGATCCCGGCAACGCGCTGGCGCTCGCCCCCCGCGGGGTCCAAACTCAAAGAGTTCCACATCGCTGTTGCATAGTGCATTTAATTGCGGTAGAAGTACGTATAGACCCCGTCGATTTCTCCGTGCCGTTCGGCACGGGCGCTGCACTGATTTTTGAATCGATCTACGAAGACACACGCCCTCTCGGAAATATCCATGCAGATCACCCGTCGATTCACCCAGGCCGGACGAGACCCGTACGCGAACCTCCGCTTCGTGCCCCGGTCGTCGCGCATCGTGAACCCGAACGGGTCCGTCGTGTTCGAGATGACCGACATCCAAGTCCCCGAAACGTGGTCGCAAGTCGCCGTCGACATCCTGTCGCAGAAGTATTTCCGCCGGGCCGGCGTCGCCGCCGAAACGGTGAAGGTGGCCGAGCCGGGCGTCCCCGAGTGGTTGCAGCGCAGCGTCGCGGCGTCCCCCGATTCCGCCATCGTCGGCGAAACCGACAGCCGGCAAGTCTTCTCCCGCCTCGCCGGCTGTTGGACCTACTGGGGTTGGAAGGGCGGCTACTTCAAAACCGAGGACGACGCCCGCGCCTTCTTCGACGAATCGGCGTACATGCTCGCCGCGCAGATGGCCGCGCCGAACAGCCCGCAGTGGTTCAACACCGGTCTCCACTGGGCCTACGGCATCGAAGGGCCGGCCCAAGGGCATTATTACATCGACCCGGCGGGCGCCGAGTTGAAGCGCAGCGCCAACGCCTACGAACGCCCGGCCCCGCACGCTTGTTTCATCCAAGGCGTCACAGACGATCTCGTGAACGACGGCGGCATCATGGACCTCTGGGTCCGCGAAGCGCGCATCTTCAAGTACGGCTCCGGCACCGGGTCCAACTTCTCCGCCATCCGCGGCGACGGCGAACCCCTCTCCGGCGGCGGCAAATCGTCGGGCCTGATGAGCTTCCTCAAGATCGGCGACCGCGCCGCCGGGGCGATCAAGTCCGGCGGAACCACCCGCCGCGCGGCCAAGATGGTCGTCCTCGACCTCGACCACCCGGACATCGAAGACTTCATCAACTGGAAGGTCGTCGAAGAACAGAAAGTCGCCGCGCTCGTGTCGGGATCGCGCTTGTTAAACAAGCACCTCAACCTGATTCTGCAGGCGATCCACGGGCACCTCGACAAGGCGCAACAGTACGATCCGCGCGCCAACGCCCCGTTGCGCAAAGCCGTGCTCGACGCGCGGACGGCGCTCGTCCCCGAGAACTACATCGCCCGCGTCATGCAGTTGGCGAAGCAAGGCTTCACGAAGATCGACATCGAGGAATACGACACGGACTGGACGTCGAAGGCGTATCTCAGCGTCAGCGGGCAGAACAGCAACAACTCCATCCGCATCACCAACGACTTCATGAAAGCTGTCGAACAGGACGGCCCATGGCACCTGTATTGGCGCACCGAACTGAACAAGTCGAAGAGTCAAAACCGCGCGCCGAAGCCGAGCAAGTCGTTCAAGGCCCGCGAGCTGTGGGACCAGATTTCCTGGGCCGCGTGGAGCTGCGCCGATCCCGGCCTCCAGTTCGGCACCACCATCAACGAGTGGCACACCTGCCCCGTGGACGGGCCGATCCGCGCTAGCAACCCCTGCTCGGAATATTTGTTCCTCGACGACACCGCCTGCAACCTCGCCTCGTTGAACCTGCTGAAGTTCTACGACACCGCGTCGAGCACCTTCGACGTCGAAACCTACAAGCACGCCGTCCGCATCTGGACGCTGATCCTCGAAGTCAGCGTCTACATGGCTCAATTCCCCAGCATTCCCGTCGCCCAGCGCTCCTTCGATTACCGCACCCTCGGCCTCGGCTATGCCAACATCGGCGCGCTCTTCATGGTGCAGGGCATCTCGTACGACTCCCCCGAGGGCCGGGCCCAGTGCGGCGCGCTCACGGCCATCATGCACAACGGGGCCTATGCCGCGTCCGCCGAGATCGCCTCCGAAGTCGGGGCCTTCCCGCGCTACGAGGCCAACAAAGAGCACATGCTGAAGGTGATCCGCAACCACCGCCGCGC
>JAYTBD010000654.1:0-8527 GCA_043737155.1 Fimbriiglobus sp.
TACACTCCCCCCGATTTCTGCTCTCCGCAGGAGGGTGCCGATGCTCCGCCTCACCGCCTCGCTCTTGGTCGCCGCAGCCGTGGCCGTGCCGGCTTTCGCCGCCGACCCACCCGCCAAGGAAGGCGCGGCCACGCTGATGACTTCCACGCAGGCCATCAACCAGTACATCGCGGATGGCTATGAGAAAGCGGGCATCAAGAAGCCCGCCGAGAAGGCGACCGACTTCGAATTCCACCGCCGTGCCTTCCTCGACCTCATCGGGCGCATCCCGACGACCGCGGAGGTTCTCGCCTTCGAGCAGGACACCGCACCGACCAAACGGGCCAAGCTCATCCGCCGCTTGCTCTACGGCGTGAAAAACGAAAAGGGCGAAGAGGTGGATTACAAAGCGATCGTCAATGGCAAACCGGCGTTGATCAACGGGCAAGCGGGGGTCAGTTACCCGTCCCAATACGCCGAGCATTGGGCGGGGATGTGGACTGTTTGGCTGATGTCGCGCACGACCCACCAGATCTACCGCGATCAGATGCAAACGTGGCTCGCCGATAAGTTCGAAGCCAACATCCCGCACAACGAACTCGTGAAGTTGCTGATTTCCGCGCAGGGTGCAACGAACCATAACGGCGCCGTGAACTTCGTACTGCACCACTTGGGCGAGAAGCCGACCATCGGCACCGATCCCGGTTACATGGACGCGGTGCCGATCACCTCGCGGATCACCCGGCTCTTCACGGGCCTGCAAACGCAGTGCACCCAGTGCCACGATCACCCCTTCAACAAGGAATGGGTCCAAGGCGACTTCTGGGGCACGAACGCCTTCTTCCGCCAAACCCGCCGCAGCGCCGACCCGACGCCGCGCCCCGGCACCGGCAATAACAACATGATGGTCTTCGCCCAAGTCACACTCTCCGACGACGACGGCGCGAACAAGGAATCCCGTGTCTTCTTCGAACGCCGCGACGGCAAGTTGATGTCCACAAAGCCGACGTTCCTCAAAGATTACGCCCAAGCCGACCGGGGCGAGTTCTCCACGAAGAAACTGCTCGGCGACATGGCCGGCAAGAGCCGCCGGCAATTGCTGGCCGAGTATGTGGTGCAGCACGACAATTTCGCAAAGGCATACGTCAACCGAATGTGGGGCCACCTCTTCGGCCGAGGCTTGAACAAAGAACCAACCATCGACGACTTCGGCAGCCACAACGAAGTGGTCCACCCGGAACTGCTCGAGAAGCTCGCTTTGGACTTCGCGAAATATGGCTACGACAGCAAAGCCCTGCTCGAATCCATATGCAACAGCGACGTCTACGGCCTCAGTCACGTCGCCAACAAGGACTACGCCGACGAGAAGTACAACCCGTACTTCGCCCGCATGCCACTCAAGGCGTTATCTCCCGAAGTGCTGCACGCCTCGCTGACGCAGGCGACCAAGTCCGATGAAGAAGTCGTGGACAAAGTGGCGCGCGGTCGCAACCGCGAAAATTGGCTCGAAAAGCTGGTCCGCAACTTCGGCGATGACGAAGGCAACGAGCTGACTTTCAACGGGACCGTCGTCCAAGCCCTGCTCATGATGAACGGCGCCGAGCTGAACAAAGCCATCATGAAGAAGGGCGCCAACGTCGTCGACGGGATCATGGTCAAGCACAAGCGGCTGCAAGGGAAAGCCTTCAGCGCAGCCGTGATCGACGAGCTGTTCGTCACGACCGTGAACCGCCACGCCACGCCGAAGGAACTCGCCGCGCTGATCGATGTGCAGGACGGCATCGTGGTGCCGAAGCGGGACGAACCGCCGAAAACCGGCACGACACCGGTACCGACCACCGGAGCAGGCTCCAAGCCACCGGTAAAGCCGCCTGTGGGAACCAAACCCGCGACCAAGATCCCCGGCGAAGCCATCGTCGGGGCTTCCGCCAGCGACCCGGTCTTCTACCAAGATGTGTTCTGGGCACTGCTCAACACGACCGAGTTCATGTTGAATCACTAGGATCGGACCAAAACGTGAACCGGCCCCGGGCTTCCCGGGGCCGGTTTCGTTTCTTAAGGCGTCAGCGTCATTGTGCGGCGTTTTCAGAGCCGCGAGCGTAAGTTCCTCGGCAAATACCGCCCGAGATCACAGCAAACCTGCCCCTTTCAACACCCCCTTCAACTTTTCGACTCTGTCCGCCGGCAACGGCGAGATCGGCCGACGGTTCGGCCCGGCGGGTCTACCCAGCAGGGCCATCGCTTCCTTCACCGCCCCGTTGCCCGTGGCCAGCGTCAGCGCCATCCGCACCGGCGACAGCCTCGCTTGGTACTCCCGCGCCGCTTTCTCATCGCCGCGCCGATGGCTTTCGTAGATGTCGACGCAGAACTCCGGGGCGATGTTGCAAGTCGCGGGGATCGCCCCGCGCGCCCCGAACATCAATGCCGCGAGCAGCAGCGTATCCCGGCCCATCAGCACCCCGAACGAACTCGGCGTCCGTTGGATCAATTCGAGTGTGTTCTGCAAATCGCCCGACGAATCCTTGATGCCGACGATGTTCGGGATCTCCGCGAGCCGGGCGACGGTATCGGGTTCGATACTCACGCCTCCGCAGGTCGCGGGGTTGTTGTACAGCACCACATCCACGGACGTGCTTTCGGCGACGCGTCGGAAGTGATCGTACAACTCGGCCTGCGTCGGTTTGATGAAGTACGGCGTGATGACCGAAACACCCTGCACCCCCTCGCGCTCGGCCATCTTCGTCAACCGCAGCACTTCCCGCAGCGATTCGGCCCCGGTGCCCGCATAGACCGGACTGCGACCCCGGCAATGCTCCACCGCCGCCGCCGTCACCGCTTGCTTCTCGGTTTCATCGAGGGCATAGAACTCGCCCGTGGTGCCGAGGACGAAGATGCCATGAACCCCGTGCCCGAGTAGGAAGTCGATGTGCGTGCGCAATCCGGGGAGATCGACCGATTCATCCGCGAGCATCGGCGTCACGAGCGGCGGGATGATGCCTTGGAGCATGGATGCGGTTCCGATTGGCGAAGTCTCCGCATTCTAGCGATTGCCCGGGCTGGGCAAAGCGGGGCGGTTGCTCGCGACAGGACCGCCATCGACCCGGTCAATTGGGCATTTCTGGATGGGTTCGACTTCATATTCCGCATTGTAAATTGCACAATTCATTAAAGACGGCGACACCCTGCGGAGTTCACCTATGCCGCGCTCACTGCGATGCTTCCTTCTGCTCCTCGGCCTCACGGCGCTCGGTTGCAACCAGTGCGGCGAGCGGCGCAAGCTATTCCCCCGCCTCCACGACCGGAGCAGCCGCGACGACAGCTCTTCCCGCCGTGACGGCGACAAGGATTGCTGCCCGGACGGTTCGCCCGTCTCGCGCAACGGGGCGGGCTTCGGCGGAGAGACGCTCAGTTACCCCGGGCCGATCGTCTATCCGTCGGGCCAGCCTTACCCGACCAGTCCGCGCTCGGATGAACTGCCCCAGCCGGGCGGATACATTCCGAGTCCCGGTTTGCCGTCGAACCCGAACGCCCAACCCCGCGCGATCGATTCGACCAGAATGCTGCCGAAGACCGGCGGCACTATGACGGGTGACCCGCGCAAGTGATTCGAATCACGGGTTGGTGAACGGGCGCGTCGCGGAGACCGGAGTCGGCACGCCGGGGTATATCATCGCCGATTGATTGCCGGCGTAGTGGTAGTTGAACCCGCCGGGGACCGCGCAGGTCGGACCGCATCCCATGGGTGAGCGGCTGATTCCACAGCCGCCCAAGCCGAGCATCGACGTGAACCGCGCGAAGCAATTCTTTTTCTCCAACGGACATGACACATCGTTACCGCCCGATGTCTGGGCGCAGTTCGACGTGGCACACGACTTGGGCGTGAATCCCCACACCCGTTTGGCCGGGCTGCAATCGAGCGGACCGTTGAACCCAATGGGTGCCGGTGTGTGCGGGAAGTAGGTCCGCAACGGGGCGTGATACGGCATCGGGACGCAAGCGGTGTGGTTCGGTTCGCAAATGCGGAAGGTGAGCCAATTGCGGATCTGTTGACAAAGGGGCATGCGGGAACGCGAGCAGTCCGGGACGGGCGTCGCGCAACGGGCTTGCGGGACGGGGCACGCCGGCCGGCACTCCGCCTCCCAGTTCGTGGGCCGCGAGATCAGCACTGCGGCCGGCGCCGAAGCGGGCATCTTCGATTGGACGACGCTCGGCAAGGGCCGGGACAAATCTTGAGCCAGTGCCGCGGAGGCGCCGCAAAGGAACATCGACACAGCGAGCAGCGATTTCATCGGGCGACTCCGTGGGCCTGCGGACCGGCACCATCGGTATCGGCGTTGCGATTGCAATGACCGGTGCAGACTTGACCAACGTCTAAGTGATCCGATCTTCGCCAAGTCGGACAACCGGTAGAGTTTCGCCAGCTTATCCAGCTTGTTGTGCGATCGTGTCCAAAAGCGTCGGCTGAAACGTGCGTCGGTCCAAAGTGAGCGTGCGATTCGATTCTCTTCTCGCCGCGCGGGGCAAGATTTCGATCGTCGGCGTCGTCTTTCCTTGGGTCGCCGCGAGGATTTGCGAATTTGGAGCCGCCGCTGTCGCTGCGGCGAGTGCCAATTCGGGCCGATTGCACTCCCGACTCAAGTGCAGCGCGATCACCGTTTGGAGGTCGCCCGGTTCCCCGGCGTCGACCCACGCCTTCAACAACCCACCCGCTTGGCAGTTCGATAGGTGGCCTAAATCGGAAAGCACCCGGTGAACCAAGTGCCGGGGTCGCCGACTGGCCCGTTCCAATTCGATATCGTGGTTGAATTCGAGTGCCAATGCATCGACGCCGTGGAAGTGGTGGAGCAATTCGTCCGAAGCGCACCCGAGATCCGTGGCGTGCCCGTAGCTCCACGTGCGACTGTCGGGCAAAGTCTGACCGATACGGAAGGCGAACGTCGGCTCGGAATCGTGGGACACTTCCAGCGGTTGAACGCGGAGGATGCCGCCGAGGGTGAATGCCCCCGCGCCATAGCAATGGACGAGCCCCGCCTTCTTCAAAGGTGCATATTCCTCGCAGGCGCTGAGCACGGCGTGGTGGATGGCGTGGGCGATCAAGGGAATGTTCAGCCGGCGGAGTTGTTCGAGCGTGTACCGATTCCAGTGGTCGCCGTGCGTATGCGTGAGCAGCACCGCATTCACGTTCGACCAACTCAGGCCGATGGATTGCAGACGGGCGGCCAATTCACGCGGGCCGAATCCGCAGTCGATCAGCAGCCCCCGACCGGCCACCTGCAACAAGGTGGCGTTACCGGAACTCCCGCTGCCCAAGACCGTGACCCGTGCTGCCATACCTGAGAGATCCGCGTGCGAAAGAGGTGTGTTATACCCGGCCCGCACCCCGATGGGAAGGATGGTAGGTCAGGCCGCGCGGCCGATCTGCACAATCGACGGCCGGTACAGAGGGCAGCGCGCCCGTAACCAGGTTTCGACTTCCCCCATCTTCAACACTTCCAGCAGCCGTATTTCTGGCGAGATCCGCGTGAATCTACGGCTCAATTCGTCCGTCGTCAGCATCACCGGATCGCCGAGGAGCAGAATGCGCTCCCCGTGCTGCTGCGGCACGGCGTCGAGCTTCTCCCGGCCCCAGTACCACGACCCGGACCCGGCGAAACCTTGGGGCAGCGTCCCGTTCGGTCGCAAAGCTTCCGGTCGGTAGTATTGATAGCCGTGGCCCTTGAGCGGCCCGCGCGATGCGAGCAAAATTCGGAGTTGCGCTACGTCGGCGACGCCTTCGAGCACGAAGCGGAGGCCGAGGCGTGCAGCCGGGTGAATCACGCACCAGACTTCTTCCTCCGGCATTCCCAATATCCCCGCGAGTTCCGCCGCTTGCGGCACACGCGCGGCCGCGGCACGCAGTCCGGGCACCGCGCGGGCCATGCGGCGCACATCGAGCGACTCACCCGTGAGTGTCAGCGCATCGTCGAGCAGATCGGGCAGGCGATCCCACGCCGCGGCGAGTTTGGGGAACGAAGCGGACAACAAATCGACGAACGGTTCCGGGAAGGTCGCGGGCGCGGCTCGTTTCGCTTCCCATTCGGATTGGGCCTTCCGTTCGGCGAAAAAGAGCTTGGGCACGCCCCACTTCCGCGCGTGCCGGGTCGCCCGTTCTCGCATGGTTTCGCATCCGTCGAGCAAGAGCCCGACCGATCGCAAGTCGTTGGCCAGTCGGCGGAACAAGGGTCGGGCGGCGAACGCCAGATCCGATTGTAACCGCGGTTCTTCATACCCGCGCGGGATCGAGTGGATCGAAAGCAAATCGGTGGACACGGTGCGCCCTCCCTGGCGATCCCGCAGATTAACGCAAGTTCGGGGGACGGGTGCAAGCCGAAGTGGGAGTGGGGATATGCCTTGGGATTTTGGCACTCTCCGCAACTCGGAGAGGCAAGCTTCTGCTGTGAAAAAGCGACTGGCCCGGTGATTCCGCCTACCCCCCGACGCCCAAGTCGGCGAGGAGGCTCATCAACACCGGTGGCGCGAGCGGTTCGGACTCGTGGCTGTAATCTTCGGACTCGATGACCAAGCGCCATTCTTGGCGCGGCATCTCGAGGGCGAGCCGGTCTTCGGGCGAGAAGGGGAATTCGATCCAGCCCACGAGTCCGATCAGTCGATCCCGAACCCGTTGGGGTAGGAGGGTCGCGCCGATTTCGTATCCCCCCGCAGAGCGGAGCAGCAAATTACTGTCGGCGACCACATCCCGTAAATTCTCCAAATTCAAGATCGGCCGACGGCCCGGCGGACCGACCCAAAGAGCGGCGAGCAGTCGGTCTTGCGAAGGCAAAAGGCGACTGTACCAGTCGTCAAGCCGGCGGATATCGGCATCTTCGGAGCGGCGGTCGCACCCGGCGAGCTCCTGCATCCGAAACCAAAGCGTTTGACGGTTTTCGAAGACGAGAGTCAAGGCGGGCCCGACGCGGATGCGCCGGCAGCGGTCGAGGTGATGATAACTCCGATCGACGGAATCGGACGGCAATTCGCGGAGACCCACCGTCGGTGACGGGGGTTCCAGGAGCTGGGTGGCCATCGCGTCCTCCGGATTCGAGATTCGGCGGTCTGTCGACTTCTCCGGTCCATCGGAATGGTCATATATCGTACGTTCATAATCCGCGTCAAAGGCGCAAACTGTATCGCAATCCCGGTATTATCCGCAGAACTTCGCGCAAACCACACGCCTACATAGCACAACCGCGCCGAAAGGCGCTGTGGCGAAGGGTTTCAAGTTGGGATTGGAGGAATTAATCCGAGCCGCTGAGTGCGACCAAGGCTTCTTGGCGGGTCTCGTACAAGGCCCAGATGGTATCCAGAGCCGTGGTGCGGAGCAACTCGCGGATGCGGCTGTTGACCCCGGCGATGGCCAATTCGCTCCCCTGTTGCCTGGCGAGCAAGTGGCAGCGGAGCAGGAACGTGATGAACGCGGAACCGAAGTAGCGCACGCCCGTCAAATCCACGATCAAATGCATGGGCGGGTCGTCTTTCATCGGGGTCAGCAGCATTTGCGCGGCGGGTTGCATCAGGCTCTCGGGCAGTTGCTCCACCTCCGGCGACGGGATGATGATGGCCACATCGGAGTGCCACTTCACTTGGAAGTATTCGTTGGCCAAAATCGATTCCGTGCGGTTCATGGTCGGCGAATTCCTGTCGGTGCGGGGGCGTCAACGAATACCAGAGTAATGGGTGCGACTTTCAGACGCAAGGAAAAGCCGGGGGGGATGAAGAGATCTTCGCGTGGGATGGTCAACCGATCAGCGCGGCGATCAGCGCCCGCAGGCGTTCGACGCCGAGCTTCGCATTGATTTCGACTTCGCGATGACTCAACGGGTGCGGGGTGATCCCGGCCGCTCGATTGGTGATGCACGAAATGGCGACGACTTCCAAACCCAGCGCCGCGGCCGCCTCCGCTTCGACCGCGGTGGACATTCCGACCGCATCCACGCCGAGCGACTCCAAAGCCCGGATCTCCGCCGGCGTCTCATAGCTGGGCCCGGTCAGCGCCGCATACCCTCCGAAGCGGGGAGCGGGTCGCAACTCGCGGAGGCGGTCGAGAAGAGTGGGCGAATAAACCTCGGTCGGATCGTCGAAGCCCTTCCATGCCAGTGGGCGGTGCAGCTTCCAGTGCTTTTCGATGACCATTAACTCGCCGGGGATTAGGTTTTTGTGAATGCCCCCCGCCGCGTTCGTGAGGATCAGTTGTTTCACACCCCATTCGGCGCAGAGGCGCACGGACCGCGTGACCCGATCGGCCAAGTGTCCTTCGTAACGGTGGATGCGACCATGTGCCACAAGCAAGTGACCCGCTCCGGCACGGCACAGTTCGAGGCGCCCGCGGTGACCCACTACTGTGGGTGGCGCCATCCCGGGGATATCGGTGTAAGCGATGGAAGTGAGAATCGGATAAACGTCGGCGACGGTGCCCAAACCGGATCCGAGGACGAGAGCAGAGGAAGGCGAGACGGCCCGGATGGCGCCGACGAATTCTTCGAACGCACCGCTCATACCGGCTCGAGGTCGG
>JAYTBD010000655.1:0-3495 GCA_043737155.1 Fimbriiglobus sp.
GCGAGCAGGAAGACGATGCCCACTTGTGCATAGATTTCGTTCGCGCGACTTACGTAGCTTTCCACGAAGGCGGGTGTGATCACGGCGGTGCCGTTGGCCAACTTCAGGATGTTGATGTGGAGCTTAACGACTTTCTCGATCGGCGCTATGATGGTCTTGATTAGATGCGAGCCTGGGTTGACTTCGTAATCCGCAGTCATGTTGATGGACGTGTGGGTGTAGCCGAGTGCAACTTTGAACGTCCGGTCGTCAATTCCGTCATCGGCCACTCCATCCACGGCGTGGTTGTCGTCGACGTCGTTCGAGACGGCCAGCAGCGTCATCGAGCGGAAGACCCCCGATCCGGCACCGCCTTCCTCAGTCAGCGTGATCCACGCCCCCGCATCGACCGTGGTTCTCACGTAGACAGAGACCTTGTCGACGATCATCGGGTCGTTCGTAGGGTTGTAAGTCGACTCCTGAACAGGCTTGCCCTGTCCGTCGAGTTGGCCGCCTTGGGAATAGCGGTTGTCGACCACGACGATGGTGAAGCGATCGGGATCGAGCTCGATGAAATTGTTCTTCAGCGTCGGAGCGCCACCCCCTTGGGTCGGGTCGAAGGCGTTTTCCCACTTGCCGACCTTCAGGTACGACAGCCCACTACCGTCGGCGTTCTGGAACACCAAGCTCGGTCCGATCGCTTGGTCGCCTTGGGTCGTGACGCGGATATCCCAATAGCGGTCGTTGTAGTCCCCATCGGATACGGTGCCGGGGATGCCGGCCAAATCCTCCAGGAGTACGCGGTACTTGGTCTCCCCGTCGCCGCCCTCCGCTTCGGGCACTAGCTGGACCGCGTAAGGCCGGTTGTTAGCGGACGCATTGGCGGTGTCGTAGCCGACGGTGATGCTCGGTGTCATCTGGTAGCGATGGTGGGCGGCCACGGCGCCGAACCGGACCGTGACGCCTCCCGACAACCCGCGCCGCACGGCTTCTTCTCGATCCACGGCATCGATTATGAGTCTATCATTGTCGATTGATCCGACGCCGGGATTGAGGTACAACGCGCCGGTATGGGTTGCGCCACTGCTGCCGGTCTCACCGGCAGGGAGCGAAGTTATCTGCACGAAGAATTGGGCGGGGACATCGCGCGATTCGAGGTCTTGCAGGTTGAGCAAAACACGCCGGCCCAACCGACGGGAAGAAGAGGGAGCCATTTTGTTCGGACTGGCCATCCAATTCCGCAGCGTGCGAATCATAGTGACGCTCCTATCCGAGGTGCGGTGCAAAGTGATGCCCCGAAGTATAAGCTCCCGATGGAGCAATGCAAATGGATTCTTCGGATTGCATCGAACTTGCGGCCGGATCGCGGTTTCCGTTCGCCCAAACCCATCACTTCTTCGCCTTCGGCCGCTCGTCGGCGAGCATCTCCTCGACGAACTTCACCCGCTCCGGGTCGTCTTTGCGGGCTTGGGTCACATACGCCGCGGCCGCGGTGTTCTTGCCGTCGACCGCCGCATCCAGCGCGAATCGCAGCACGGCCCGCTTGACGATTTGCTTGTTGTGGCTCGGCTTGGTCGCCTCTTGCAAGACGAACGCGGTCTCCTCCCACGCCCCCCATTTGCGGAGGTCTTCGATGGGCAGATCGGCGATCTCCTCTTGGCGCACGAGCGTTTTCATCGCCGCCATCAACTCTTCCTTCTTCAGCACGTCCGGGCGGTATTCCCAGAAGAACCGCAGCACCTTGAGCGCGGCGTACCGAGTCGTGAAATCCTTCTTCGCATCGCCGAGGATCGTACTGAGGTGCGCCCAACCCTCCTTCGGCTTCAGCAGGATGTACCCGGCGAGCAAGCCGTCGAGGCCGCTGCTGAAGGCTTTCTCCGGGTCGTCGATCAAGGCTTTCAGCGCCGCGGCGTCGTCGGCGGTGCCGCAGTGGCCGTACATGAGGCCGTAGAGTCCGTAGCGCGAGGCAGGGGTGTTCGGATCCTTCAGCCACTTCAACAGCTTGTCGGCGGGCAGCGTCGCCGAGAGCTTGCGGACATCCTTGTACTCGGCGTTGCCGAACTCCATGAGCGCGTCGGTGTTGATGACCAACTCGCCGTGGTCGAGGTATTTGAAGAAGAAAGTCAACCGCGCGACGGCGTCTTTCTCGCGGGCCACGATCGCCTGTTGGAGGTAGGTCGGCAGTTCGCTGTTCCCTTTGATCTGCTCACCGCGGTAGGGGTCGAGCGTGGCCCGGCCGCTATCCGCGAGCACGGCCACGGAAGCGACTGCGGAGATTCCGACGTCGGCGCTCGGGCTGTACAGGCTGCAGAAGACCAAGAATTTCTCGCCCTCCCCGGCCTTCGCATCGAGCGGGACGTAGCGGGGGAGCACGATCGTCTTCTTGTCCTTGAGGTAAGGATGGGCTTTGACGACGGTGGCGATGTCGAGTTCGGTCGAACCTTTCGAAAAGTCTTCGGGGTCGCGCTTGGCGTTCTTCAAGGTGCCGAGCACGATGAAATCGGCTTGGCCGACTTCGCTGGAAAGCGTCTGCCCTTGGGTGGCGCAGAAGGGGCAAGCGTGGAGTTCGGCGGCCGTCGCGGTCGACAAGCCGAGCAGGGCGAATCCGAGCGGGCGCAGGAACATCGGCAAACCCTCGTCGTGCGGCGATCCCAATCCACCATTATCCGGCGGCGGGTGCGGGTCGGGCAAGCGGCATCGGTGCTTTTGCGGAAAAGATTCTCAGTCCAGCGTCGCTTTCACTTCGGCCAAGCGCGCCGCGGTGAGTTCGAATGCCCGCAGCGCTTCGGGCGGCAATCCGGGCTTCAGCACCGCCAAATACTCTTTGCTCCGCCGGACGGTCTTCTTCCGCTGCTTCGAATCCGAGCCCGCGCTATCGGTGAGGTTGTCGTAAATATCGGCGAGCTTGCAGACGCAAACGGGCCACGGGGCCGCCGCGAGTGCGGCGTGATATTTGTCCTCGCGCTCCGCTTCGGGCAGGCGCATTTCCTTCGTGAGCGCCGAGACCCAATCGGCCACGTCGGTGCCGAACTCGTCGGCGAGGTCGTCGTAGTCGGTGGGCGTATCTTCGATGGTGTCGTGCAGCAGCGCCGCCGCGAGGACGGTCGGCGAATCGATGCCGAACACGTGCCGGACGATCAGGCAGACGCGGAAGGGGTGCGCGATGTAAGGGGTTTTTTTGTCCTTGCGGAGCCCGTGCCGGTGGGCCCGGGCGGCGAACGCTGCGGCTTCAAAAAGGACTGCGTTGGGGTCGGTCATGATGATTCTCTCCGATCGGGCTACTGACGGTCGGGTAATGAATGGCATCGGGTGAGTGTCGCCGTTCGCTCCGCGAACGGTCTTGGAACCCCAAACGGAGAAATGAACTGCACAGTATGCGAGAAGCATCCGTTCGCGGAGCGAACGGCGACACTCGCCCGCTAACATTCTCAACCCGACTGTCGGTAACGTACGACAAATCAGAACCCGAGAACCCACCCCAACTCTTCACTACCGCACGCGGCCCGCAGTTCCGAT